>WGCQ01000067.1 GCA_015493765.1 Deltaproteobacteria bacterium | reverse complement strand
CAACGGGAGCCTTCCCGAAGGCCCGCAGGGCCGTCCCGCAGCAGCCGCAGGCTGCATCCCGAGACCCGACGCCAGAGGCCCGAGACCGAGACCGTTGACCGTGGCCGTGTGGAGCGCAGGCGGTTATTGTAACCCAGGTGGCTCGCCTGGTCTTTCCGAAACCGTGTTGGCGGAGGTGTGGATTTTGATGCATTTTCGTACGGTGGGATCCGGAAGACCAAAAAATCGCTATTTTGCCAGGTGAGTGGACAGGAAGGGATGTGCCAGCAGTTCGGACAGGTTATATTGACGGGTTTCGCCTGATGCCCCGATCAACAGGCATTCCATCCCGGGATTGAACTCTGCCAGCACCTGCCTGCAGGCACCGCAAGGTGGCAGGGGTTCCTGATTTCCACCGGCAACAGCCACAGCCGTAATGGTCCTGGCCCCTGCGGCAACTGCATTGAATACCGCCGTCCTTTCGGCACACATGGAAAGCCCGTAACTGGCATTTTCCACGTTTACACCAGTAAAAATCCCCTTGTCCGTCAATACGGCGGCACCTACGGACAGGCCGGAATACGGCGCATAGGCGTTGTCCCTGGCCTTTTGGGCTGCCTTAATCAGTTTCGAATAGGTGGTATCGTCTGGTTTCATATCCACTCCGGAAAAGCCTACAATCTTTGTATCATCCCTTCAACGAGGTCGCCAAAAGCCTGTTCCGCGTGCAGGGCCGCCGTTTTTACCTCCTCGTGTGTGAGTGGGGCAGGCGACAACCCCGCGGCAAGGTTGGTGATGCACGATACCGCAGCCACCTTCAAATCAAGCGACCTGGCCATAATTACCTCCGGCACCGTGGACATACCCACTGCGTGTCCACCCAACTTGCCGAATGCCCTGATTTCAGCAGGTGTTTCATAGGATGGGCCGGCGACCCCCACATATATCCCGTGGTGCAATTCAATGCCCAAATCCTGTGCCACCTGATCCAGCAGTATTCCCAGTTCAAGGTTGTACGCATGGGTCATGTCAATAAATTTATAGTCAGGCCCACGCAAGGGGTTCATGCCCATGAGGTTGATGTGGTCCTCAATCAACATCAATTCTCCGGGCCGAAAATCCCTGGTCAAGGCCCCGGCAGCATTGCTGAGGAATATGGTATCTATGCCCATTGCCGCTGTCAGGCGCACGTAAAACGTGATTTCATCAGGGGAACGTCCTTCGTAATAATGTGTGCGTCCGGCCCATATCAGGACAGGCTTGCCAGCCACGTAACCTGCCAGGGCCTTGCCGGCATGGCCCGGCACAGTGGATACGGGAAATTCCGGTATATCCGCGTACGGGATTTCAATATGGCCCCTTACTCGTGATGTAAAATTCGAAAGCCCGCTCCCCAGAACTATGGCAATAACGGGTTTATTGGTGGCAAATACACTCCCCGTCTTCCGGGACATGAATGCCGATGCCTGTTTGATTTTTTCGTCAAAGGTACTCATAAGGAATCTATTTTAATGTGGGTTGACGTTTCGTGCAAGTACCTGGTTGGATCCCAAATTACCTGACTAAATTCGGGAGTCGGGCACTGCAAGCGGCCCTTCTACTGCGTCGATTTCACCTGTTTGATGCTCGACGTACCGCTAGTACGCCTGCACTCAAACAGGCTTATCTCCTTGTATCTGCACCACTTTCAGCACCCTTTGTCCTCAAATTTGACCGGTAATTTGGTTGGATCCCAAATTACCTGACTACATTTGGGGGCCGGGGGATGCCATGGATTCAGAGGGTGTTGAAAATATCCTTTCCTGGGAGCGCAGGCTTCCAACCGACATCTTGAATTGTCTTTGTATTTCAGTGTGTTGCAAAACACACAAATTTCTGAAATCACCACTAATTTATTCAAATCAACACACTCATCCAGCCTGCGCTCCACACGGACACGGTCACGAACTCGGCCACGGTCAACGGTCAACGGCCACGGCCACGGCCACTGGGGACGGGCGCCAGGACGCAGGGCGGGCTAACGCATGGGCCCTCCCCCGCCGGCACGCCGAGCCAAATCCAGGTCCGGGGACAGACCTGTTCCACCACCAAAGGTCTGTGGGGTTAAACCCCGCGCGCGCTGTTT
>WGCQ01000066.1 GCA_015493765.1 Deltaproteobacteria bacterium | reverse complement strand
GTACGAGACCCCTTGCGGGCGACACCGACCCCGAGCCACTGTGACAGGCCTTTGCATATTTCAAATCTTACATCCCAGCCTGCCGGGCCCAAACCCTGATATGCAACGCATATCAAACTCAAATCCCGATCCATTACCCAGGCTAATTCCGGAAGAACCTCAAATTTGAGTATAAAAGGTTGCAGAAAGCGGTTCAGGTACGCGGAGTTAAGCCCACTTGAGCGCAGGCGTAGCCCAATCCACGTCGAGCATACACAGGTGCAGACGACATAGATGGGCCGCTTGCGACGTACTCCCTAAGGCCGCAGGCCGTGACAACGAGCCGTAAGGCGAAGTTTCACTGCCGATTTTAGTCAGGTAATTCGGGTGTCTGGGGTCTCGTTGCGGACACGGGTGCGTTTCAGTATAATCCATACAACATAGAGGCTGGTGTTTAATGTACCAATGCTTACATCTCCAGACAGGAGGCGGCTGATGAAAAAAATGCTGTTCGTGATTGCATGTATTACGGCTGCGGGTTGCGTAAAGGTCCCCACCATCGTAATGGTGGACCGCAAGACAGCGCTCGAGGAACAGGTGGATGTAGGATTCGCCAAACAACAGGGGGCACTGGTCCAGGCTGGTCTTTCACCCAGGCCCGTGCCCTACACCAAGGGACAACTTGAGGCCAAGGGAATCCACCCGGCCGGTTCCACGTTCGACGTGGTGTTGCGGCCTTACCGGTCCTACATCACCGACCAGGAACAACTCGATGACTTGCTGGTGCGCAGGTGCGTGGGTGAGGCCACGGACTGCACGGTCCAGGAGACCAGGCAAAACTGCGTGGGAAAACTGGACGAGGCAGCCGTGACGAGGCTGTTGCAGCGGGTCAATCTGCACAGGCGACAGGTGCTGGCCCTGCTGGGCAGCAAAACAGGGCAGCCCGTTGATGTCATTCGGTCTGCATACCGCAAACACATCCTGGACATGCTGGTGTGCGGCGGGCAGTACCAGGACAGGGACGGAAAATGGGAGGTGAAACGATGCGACTGAGGGATATCCTAATTATTACCCTCGTTGCAGCCATGGGTACGGTTGCCGGCGCACAGGGTCTGCACGGCGGGGTGACCCGGCCATTACGCCTGACCGCAGGTGCATCCAACCAGTTCATGGGCGTACTGGCGCCGGATGGGCGCACCCTGTACTTTGTCACGGACCGTCATGCAACTTACGAAATCTACAGGCAAAATATCGTAAACAGGTCCGGCGGCAGGGTGATGGACCTGGATGCGGATGTAACGGACCCGCAAATCGACAGGTCTGGCAAAAGACTGCTTTTCATATCATTTCGCAATGACGCAGGTGGTGATGCCTGTATCAAAAACCTGGATACGGGCAAGATCCACTGCCTCACAGGGCCGGATACCAGCGATTTGCAGGCGTTTTTCTTTCCGGATGGCAAAAGGGTGGGCGTGTTGCAACGCACGGACCTGCACAGTGATCTCAGGCTCGTTAGCATCCCTGTGCAAGGCGGTAAACCCCGACTAATACTCAGGCGCAACATGACCGGTCCCAGTATATCGCCGGATGGCAGGTTTTTGCTGTTTGTGCCCATCGAACGCCTGGTAAAGGCCGTGGGTGTTACGTTTGCGGTCAAGGCGGGCAAGGGTTTTGAGGTCCTAAACTTGCAATCAGGGCAAAAAACCGTGGTCAAGCCCAATCTGCCGGGACGTACATCGTTTCCCGTATTTTCCAGGGACGAACACGCCATATATTTTACCCAGTACCTTGACGATACGAACAAGGACGGGCTTATCGACGGCAATGATAACGGCGTGATATTCAAGGTCCCGTTTGACCCGAAACACCCCCAAAAAACGGCACATGCCATGCCCGTGCAACTCACCAGTGCGGCGTGGAACTGCCAGTACCCCTTTGCCGCGGCGGACAAATTGATCATGACCTGCGCCAGGGCAGGCAGCCTGGACATCTATTCCATGCCGCTTTGTGGTGCAGTGCCTGCAAACTGGGACAAGGAAAAGGTGTGGGAAGAGGTCTGGGCCAGCAGGGATGCGTTCGAGATGCTTTTGTTGCTGTACAGGGCCGCTGCCATGGAAAAGGACCTGCAAAAACGCATCGAGATATACAGGCGCATGGCCTTTATCCACATGGACCACCGCGATTTCGAATCGGCACGTTTTTATATCGATCAGGTGCGCAGGCAGGCACAACGTGGCGTGGCCAGGGACTGGGCCGCGGTATTCAGCGAGGTACTGGCACACAGGGTGGCCCAGGCACGGCCTGACCGGGACGAGGCAATCGAGGTGGGCCGGGCACGGAAACTGGCCGATTTTGTGCCTGCGGGGCCGGACGGCAAGGCATTGGCGGCGTTGGCACGCAGCGAGGTGTTGGAGGACCTTGGCCGCAGGCAGGAGGCACAACAGGTACTGGAGGGCATGGACCTGCGCTCGTTCAAGGATTTTGCCACCGTGTTGTATGCGGCACGTCGCTTCGAGGAGTTTTTCGGGCCGGCCGGCGAACGCCAGCCCGTACTGAAGGCCCTTGCAGTACTGGTGCAAAGCAGGGCGATTCCCCTGCTGGACAGGCTGTTTCTGGCCGACCGGTACACGAAGTGGCTGCTGCGGGGCAGGTCCTATGCAGAGCGCAGTCGTTTGATCCGGGCGGCCATCAAGGACGCCGGTGCACACGACCAGGTGCTAAAATACAGGCTGCGCGTGGCGGGTTTGCTGCTGGGCGTGGGGAAACAGGACCCCGAAACCATACGTAAGGCCTTGTTTAAATTGTATAAATCCGATAGGAACGTGCAAATGCGCAAGGTCCTGGTCCAGAATACGGCACTGGCATCGGCCCGCAAGGACCAGGCATACCTGTTGTACCAGTTCAGTAATTCCTGGGTCAGTTTCCTCAGGAAACGCCAGGCGGAACGCAAGTACGCCGAGGATTTGTACCGGGAAACGGTGCTGGAAAGGGCCTATGACGCGCTGGCAAAGGGCAATATCGGGGACGCCAGGGGATCCTTTTTTGGTGTCACCCTGCAAACCGATTCCCTGGAGGCACATATCGGGTTTATCGAGGCCGGCCTGAAAGAGGGCAAGGACGTGGCTGCATACTACCGCCGCAAGTACAAGGGACACGAAAATGCACCTGTCTACCTGTTTGTGAAGGCGTACATGGCGGCAAGGCAACTGGGCGATAGCAGTGGGGCGCGATTCGAAAAGCTGGCCCGCACGGCCGCTGAGGACCTGTCAAAAGCGGCCCAGGCCTTCGATTCCAGGGCCGTGTTTCACATGGTGTTCGGGTTCGTGGCGCACCAGCAATACCTCCATACACACGATACGGCCAAGGCCGCCCAGGCGATTTCCCATTACCTGCTGGCCCTGGACCTGGGCCGCAACAACCCGAGGGTACTGGCCAGGGTGTACATGGAACTGGGCCTGCTCCAGGCGGCACTGGGCAATTACGACGCTGCCATGCGCGAGTTTCGTACCAGGCTGCGTTACCCGTTCGTGGATGCGACAAGCCGGCTGGTGGCCACGCTGGGCCTGGCAGGCTGCGGATTCATGCTGGGGCATAACCGGACGGCGGTTGATGCAGTTGGCAAGGCCGTAAAACTGTTGGAAGCCCACAAATCGCTGGACGCCTGCAAAGGGTTTATCCTGGACCGGGCAGCCCTGTACAACCTGACTGCGGGTCACTATGCAAAGGCCCTGTCTTTTTACCGAAAACTCGCACGCCTGATGGGTCCGCATGCACGGACGGACCGGTTGGCCAGGCTGTACCTGGCCACGGGCAGCGCGGCCTTGGGTGCGGGCAAGTGTGGACTGGCCGTGGACGAGCTGGGCAAGGCAGCCGCTGCATTGCGGCAGGTAGGTGTATTTGCCCCCAGGGTCCGTGCGGACTGGGGTGGAGGCCTGAGGCCCGCGGTGTTCGACCGCAACGACCTGCTGGCCCTGGATTATGGTTTGCTGGGCGCTGCATGGCACTGCAGGGGCAATGACGCACGGGCCATGGCGGCCATGAAAAAGAGGCTTGCGTTACTGCGCATGCGGTTTAAACGTCGTGATGCGGACCAGGACCTGCTGGAGATCGCATCCACGGACTTGAAACTGGCCCGGCTGGCCGTGGCCATGCACCAGCCAAAGGCCGCGGCCAGGTACATCAGCCTGGGCGTGGCTGCGCACGACAAGTTTGCAAAACGCAGCGGCACAAACTTCACACGAACACTCTCTGACCTCGTGGGGCTGGCGGCAAGGCTGCATTTCCAGTCCCACGCGGGCCTGGATGAGTTTTCATTCGATTTGCATAAGAAAGTCAATGATGTATATGAATTCATAAAGCGTTACAGGAATCCAAAATGGGCTGACGTTCGTGATGTTTTTATGGTATATTCAACCATGTTCAACCTTGAGGGAGGCAAACGATGAAACGGTTTTCAATCCTGCCCGTTGTTGTGTTGATGGCCTCATTTTGGGCCTGCGGCCTGCAAAACACGGAGGGTAACGACAATGGCGGGGGACAGGACGTGCAAGGTATCCAGGATACCAATACTGTACAACACCCACAGTTTTATGCCCTGTACCAGGCCTATTTTAACACGTGTGCCAATTGCCATGCACCAGGTGCAATGGGCAGGACACCGGACATCGAGAAAAGCCTGGATTTTTCCACCGCGGACACGGCATACGCCACCTTGAAGGGCCAGGCCCAGGGCCTTACGGGTAACGTACAGGCCTGTAATGGTACCCCGTTCATAGGCCAGACCTATGAAACCAGCCTGTTGGCCGCGGTGCTGGACGGGGCGGTCCGGGCCAAGTTCAATGCGGGGTCATGCACCAGTGACGAGGTTACGGACATGACAGTAAAGGCAGGGCAACCGCCTGCGCATTTCCTGGAAAGCCTGAAGCAGTGGATCGATGCGGGAGCACCGTAAGGAATGACCGGGCCCGTGTGGAGCGCAGGCGTACCTGATGGTGTTGATTTGATGGGTTTCGCAACAGAACTGCGATTTCGAGTGTTTTGTAAGACTATGATTTTAAAACCATTTAAGAATGCCGGCTGGAAGCCGGCGCTCCCAGGAAGGACTTTGTAACACCCTCAATTCGCCTGCACACCAACGCTTGCAGTGCCTTGCCTAAGGCCGCAGGCCGTGACAACGAGCCGTCAGGCGAAGTTTCACTCCCGAGTTTAGTCAGGTAATTTGGGGAAACCCCTGTATATTGACAATCCTACTGTATTCAATATAGTAAAACGTTTTTGGTGCCGCCCGAGTATTTTTCGGGTGATTGTGTCGTGATCCATGATTGAGAAGATCAAAAATCGCGGAATTCGGGTTGGCGTAATTGGGCTGGGATACGTGGGTTTGCCAGTGGCCTTGGGCTTTGCATGCGCAGGGTTCAGCGTCCTGGGCGTGGATACGGACGCCGAAAAGGTGGACCTGTTGAAACAGGCAAAATCCCCTGTACCGGACGTACCTGGCTCTGCTTTACGGCAACAGATTGATGCAAACCGGCTCGAGTTCGACACGAATTTCGATGGCCTGGCGGGCTGTGGGGCCGTGATTATCTGTGTCCCAACGCCGTTGAACAAGACAAAAGACCCGGATGTGTCATTCGTGGTTGATGCGCTGGAGCGTCTAAAGACACAGGTCAGCCCGGGCCAGTTGATCATACTGGAAAGCACCACCTATCCCGGTTTTACGGCCGAGGTCATGCGCCCGATCCTGGAAAGTACCGGCTTGAAATGTGACCGGGACTTTTTCCTGGCGTTTTCACCGGAACGCATCGACCCGGGAAACAGGACGTACAGGCTTCAAAACACACCCAAAGTTGTTGGCGGCTGTTCCCCGCGCTCGCTTGAACTGGCCACTGCCCTGTACGAGCAGGTGGTAAACAAGGTGGTACCCGTGTCCTCCACGGATACTGCCGAGATGGTGAAACTGTTTGAAAATACGTTTCGTGCGGTCAACATCGGCCTGGTCAACGAACTCGCCCAGGTCTGCCACAAACTGGGTGTGGATGTGCACGATGTGATCGATGCGGCCGCGACAAAACCCTTTGGATTCATGGCGTTTCGCCCCGGGCCTGGGCTTGGCGGGCATTGCATACCCGTGGACCCGCTGTACCTGTCCTGGAAACTGCGGTCCCTGAAATTCGAGGCCCGATTCATCGAACTGGCCGACGCAATCAACTCGTTCATGCCGCATTTCGTGGTGGACCTGGTGGTGGATGCGTTGAATGACCGGCAGTTCAGCGTAAAGGGCCGCAATATTTTGATACTGGGCATTGCATACAAACGCGATATCAATGACCTGCGGGAAAGCCCCGCCATGCGCATCATGGAGGAATTGCAGGCCAAGGGCGCCAGGGTGATGTTCCACGACCCGTACATACCGGTCCTGGATACGGCCCAGGGCCGGATTCGGTCCACGGACCTGGATGAGGCCCTTAAAACATGCGACCTTGCTTTGATCGTCACCGACCACAGCAACATCGATTATGCCCGTGTGGTACAAGAGGCGCCGCTGGTCGTGGACACGCGCAATGCAACGAAAAATATCCCTGACCCGAACAAAAAGGTGTACCGCCTGTGAAGAACGGATTGAAATGGCTGTTCGGCATACTGGTTGGTGCCCTGTTTATTTACCTGTCCGTTCGTGAATGGCCCCTGCATACGCTGTTTGCCGGTGGCGTCCACTGGCGCGGGTTGACGCTGTATTCGGACAACTGGTCGATTAACCTGACATGGGTCGTGGCCTATTTCGGCACGCTGATTTCCATGCACATATTCAGGACGTGGCGGTGGCAGCCCCTGTTGGCACCTGTGACCAGGGTAGGTTTTTGGAAACTCAACCGCTATTGTGCCGTGGGCTTCATGATGGTGTTCCTGCTGCCGTTTCGCCTGGGCGAACTGGTCAGGCCCTACCTGGTATCCTCCGAACGGGAAAACCACATCCGCATGAGCACTGCCATGGCATCGATCTTTGTCGAGCGGACCATGGACGGGGTGATGGTGGCCGGCCTGTTGACCCTGGTCGTCGTGTTTTCCACCTGGTCCGGGGCGTCACCCGTCCTGGACCGCCTGCGCGCCGGCAGTTTCATTGCCCTGGCCGTTTTCACCGGGCTCATTACGTTTCTGGCCGCATTATACATATTTAAGGAGCGTGCCTCCAACCTGATTTACAGGGTCCTGGCCGTTGTTAACAAACGCCTGGCCCGCAAGATAAAAGGCATGTCCGAGCGTTTCCTGCACGGCCTGTCCATGTTCCGCACGCCCAAACACTTTGCGTGGTTCGTGGTGCTTTCATCGCTGTACTGGATGTCCAACGGGTTCGGCCTTTACATCCTGGCGCGCGGTTTTCACATCCATATCCCCGTGGTTGCCGCATTCGCCATGATGTCCGCGGTGGTGGTAGGCATGATGATCCCGAATTCGCCTGCAAACATCGGTTCGTTCTGGTACTTCCTGGTCATGCCCCTTGGTGCATACGGCATATCCCCTTCCGAGCCCAAGGTCGTCATGTATTCCCTGGCCGTGTGGACGATCCAGTTGATCCAGTTGAGCCTCTTCGGCGGTTACTTCCTGGTCAGGGGCCAGGTCAAGCTCGGCGGAATATTCGCAAAGGTGGCATTGGCCGAATCCGGGGATTCGGAAAGGGACCTCGAGGGCGTCACACAATGAGCCCTTGCATTTCAAGTAATTACTGGATAAATATCATTGCAATGAATTCGTTTTACCGAAAAAATACACCTGGACAGGAGAAATACCTATGCTGTCTCTTCTGACATACATAGCGATCCTGCTTTACGGATTGTCCACTATCATGTGGTTGATTTACCTGGCCACGTTGAAAAAGCCCATGGCAAGGGTCGCAAAGGGTCTGCTGGTCATTGCAGTGGCCATGCACCTGGCCGCAATAGGCTGGCATCACTACAACGGCCTGCCCCCGCCAATCCTGCACCCGTACAGCCTGTTGAACCTGGGTGCATTCGTGATCGCCCTGGCCTTTTTGGTGGCATCGGCATTCACTGACCTGGACATCGTGGGCGTGTTCATCACGCCTGTGATCACGGTGATCCTGTTGACAACGGTCAGTGAAGAGGCTGCGCCGGCCCTGAAGGCTGCACCCATGCGCTTTATCACGCCCGTGCACATAGGTTGCTCGGTCATTGCCTTCATCGGGTTTACCGTGGCCTTTGTGGCTGGCGTGCTGTATGCGATCCAGGATTTTTCCATCAAGGTCAGGCGTAAACCCATGGCCCTGCCCGCGCTGAACAGCCTGGAGGGCCTTGCGTTTCGCTCGGTGGTGTTAGCGTTTCCGTTTTATACGCTGGGCGTGGTCCTGGGCACGATATGGGCCATATCGATCCCCGGTGCATCCCTTGACAGCCCCCAGTACATGGCGGGCGTGATCAGTTGGTGGCTGTATGCGGTGGCCATTTACGGTTACATATCCTTCGGCTGGCGGGGGCGCAGGGCCGTGGCTCTGCTCGTGGCCGCGTACGCAGGCATCGCGGTCCTGGTGCTGTTTTACGGACTCAAGTTGTGGAGGGGGATGTGAAGGGCCGGGTGATCGTATTCGGGATCAACCACCGCACCTGCCCGCTTGAGGTCAGGGAGAATTACGCGGTCAGCGGTGAGGACCTGGCCCATGTGCTCAAGCGCGGCCATGCCATCACGGGCGTACAGGGCATCGTGGTGCTGTCCACGTGCAACCGAACCGAGTTCTACTGCCTTGCGGACAACAAAACCGATTTCGAGGCCATGACCTTCTTCGGGCTGGTGGAGGAACTGCGTCACGCAAGGCTGATGAAACCCGAGATGGCCTATTGCATGGCCGACGAAAACGCCCTGCGCCACCTGTTCAGGGTGACCGCCGGACTGGATTCCATGGTCCTTGGCGAGCCCCAGATCACGGGCCAGGTCAAGCAGGCCCTTGCGGAGGCGCGGCGGTATGACGTGGCAGGTCCCGTGCTGGGGCGGCTGTTCGAGTATGCGTTCAAGGTCGCCAAGGACGTGAGGACCCGCACCGGCATCGGCAAAGGCGCCGTGTCCGTGGGTTACGTGGCCGTGACCCTGGCAAGGAAGATCTTTGGCAATATGGACAAGACGTCCCTGCTGTTGATCGGGGCCGGCGAGATCGCGGAGGCAGCGGCCAAGAGCCTGGCAGAGGCCGGGGCCAAACGGTGCGTGGTGACAAACAGGACGTATTCCAGGGCCGTGGAGGTGGCAGAGCGCTTCAACTGGCAGGCGGAGCCCTTTGAACGACTCGACGAACTGTTGCTAAATGCCGACATTGCGGTGATCGCAATCGGCGCAGGCCGCTACATCCTGGACCATACCCGGGTCAGCCGCATCGTGAAACAGCGCAGGTATCGTTACCTGTTCCTTGTGGACATGGGCGTGCCCCGGGCAGTGGAGCCCTCGGTGAGGGAACTGGACAACGTATTTTTGTACGACATCGACGACGTGGAGGGGATCATCCACGAACACATCGAACAACGCCGTGAGTTCGCCACCCAGGCCGAGTCCCTGATCGAGGCACAGATCGCGCACGGCATGACCATAATTTCCAGCCAGGACGTGCATGAACTCATGTCCGCCCTGAGCACCAGGCTGGACGAAATCAGGGCCGCGGAACTGAAAAAGGCCCTGCGTGCCATGGAGCGCCAGCCCGCTGACCAGGTAATGGATGCCATGAGCAGGGCCATTGTGAACAAGTTGTTTCACCCGGTATTTGCGGCCTTGAAGCAGGGGGGCGACGAGGCGGTTTCAAACCTGATATCCACCCTGTTCCTGCAACAAGGCCGCGGGCGTAAACCTGAAAAACGGATAAAAGAGGTGAAGATTGAGGATTCGGATAGCAAGCAGGACCAGCACGCTGGCCATGGCACAGACGCGAACGGTTGAGGGACTTCTGCGCAAGGCATTGCCCCAGTGCGAAATCGAGGTACTGACATTCAAGACCTCCGGGGACCGCTTCCTGGACAAGGGACTGCACGAGTTCGGTGGCAAAGGCGCATTTACCAAGGAGATCGAGGACGCGCTGCTGCAAGACCGGGCTGACATCGCGGTGCACAGCCTAAAGGACCTGCCCACCACCCTGCCCCAGGGGCTCGAGTGCATTGCGTTTTTGCCCCGCGAGGACCCGTTCGATTGCCTGGTTTCGCACAGGTGGCAGTCATTTGATGGGTTGCCCGAAAACGCGAGGCTCGGCACGGGCAGCATCCGCAGGGTCACCCAGGTGCACGCCATTCGACCGGACATTCGGACCGTGCCAATCCGGGGGAACGTCCAAACCAGGCTGCGCAAGCTGGACGAGCAGGGGCTGGACGGCGTGATCCTGGCCGTGGCAGGATTGAAGCGGCTGGGCCTGGAACACGAAATCACGCAAAAACTGGTGCCGCCTTTGTTCGTACCCGCAGCGGGCCAGGGGATCATCGCTGTGGAGGCAAGGGTCGGGTGGCCGGATGCGGCGGCTGTGACAGACGCATTGAACGACCGGGCATCACAGGATGCGGCAGGGATCGAACGGGGCATTCTGGATGCGTTGGGCGGCGGTTGCCATGCACCGGTGGGCGTTCATGCGGCATTCGAGGCAGGTGGCGTGCACGTGTGGTCCGTATCCAGCCCGGGGGCTGATGCCCTGCTGAGGCGCGCCGAAGGGGTCTTTGACAAGGGGTATGACAAAAATGTCATAGTAAAGACGATCACGGGTCAGTTGCAGGGGTAGGGGCAGTTGTATAACAGTCCGGATTTCCGGACTCTTCCGGACCAATGTGTCCGGATTCCCGGACTGTTTATATTTATGATTAGGTACTCATGATGTTGTAATTTATTGATATTACAGCGTTATTTTGCATGACATGCGTTTTGGTACATGATTTGCAGGTTGGGTGGTTCGTCCCTTTTGGGACGTTTGACAGGGCGACCGCGGTGGTCAGACAGCGCGCGCGGGGTTTACCCCCACAGACCTTTGGTGGTGGAACAGGTCTGTCCCCGGACCTGGATTTGGCTCGGCGTGCCGGCGGGGGAGGGCCCATGCGTTAGCCCGGCCTGCGTCCTGGCGCCCGATGGCCGTGACCGATGGCCGTGACCGTTGACCGTGACCGTGACCGATGACCGTGGCCGTTGACCGTGGCCGTTGACCGTGACCGTTGGCCGTGGTTTCCGGTTGCAACGGAAGTTTCCCGAAGGCCCGGAGGGCCGTCCCGAGGCAGCCGCAGGCTGCGGCCCGATGCCCGACGCCAGAGGCCCGGGACCGTTGACCGTGGAGCGCAGGCCGCCCGGCCTGCTTGGTCCGCAGGCGTCTCGTCCGCCTGCACCCCAATAAGGAGGTATGATGCCGTTGAATGGTAAAAAAGTCCTGATTACAAGGCCCGAAGGCTCCGAACACGCAACCATCCAGGTATTCGAGGCCGCAGGTGCACAGGTCCATAACCTGCCCTTGATCAAAACCGTACCCACGACGCAATACCAGTCCCTTGGTAGTACAAACGCCTTGGCACAGGGCTTTGATGTGGTGGTGCTGGGCTCCCCGCGAGGGGCCACGATGTTTTGCGACAAGGTCAAGGGGCCGTTGCATGCGGACATTGCCGCCGTGGGGCCTGGAACGGCCAGGGTGGTGGCTCAGAGGCTGCAAATAAAACCCCTCGTGCCAGCCACCTATGACCAGGAGGGTCTGCTTAATCTCCTGAAGCCCAGGCTTTCACCGGGCAGCAGGGTGTTGTACTTCGGTGCCGCGGACAAACGCAATGTGATGGGCCGGGGCCTGCACGATGCAGGGGTAGATGTCGTTGAGTTCGCCGCGTACAGGACCGTGTGCACCACACCTGAGCCCAAGGCGGTCGCCGGGGAAATCGAGTGGGCGGATTACGTATGTTTTTTTAGCCCCTCCGGTGTGCGGTGCATGGCCCAGGCAATCGGCCGCGATACGATAAAGCAATCATTGGCAGCGAAAATCATCGTTGCCATTGGTCATGTTACTGCACGGGCTTTGCAAGAGATAGGGGTGCACGCTCTCGTACCGCCAGCACATACACCGGCATCCATGGTGGAAACGTTAAAAAAAACACAATGAGAATAAGGGGTTATATCCTACTGGTGTGTTCCTTGTTTTGTTCTGTCCGTATTATTCAGGATAGCCTGGAGTCCGGCAATAGCCCGTTCCAGGACCTGTAAACGTTCATTTACCTCGTTGCCTCGTTTCTGTCTGAGTTCCATGGCCAGTTCCATGGCCTTGTTCGTGCCTTCGATTACCTCTTCGACCTCCTTGTCCAGCCTGGATACAAATGCGGCAAAGGTATCGGTGATGGCCTGCACCATGGGCCACCTTATGTTTTCCACATTCTTGTTAACCAGCAATACAATATCCTCGTCCATGCGTTTCTTGACCATCTTGCGCACCATGCCACCCGGTAAAAATTTGTCAAAAACCCCGGATGGTATGGGCCCCAGCCTGGAATGCCATTCCCTGGCCGACCAGTATGGCGTACCGGGTGCCTGAAACTCGCCTATGCTGTCAGGGTCGTACAACGGTATGTCGAATAGTTCGGCGGCATTCTGGCGGATCAATCGAATCAAATCGGCTGCCTGCTGGTAGTGACGTTTTATTGCTTCCTGGATCATACTGGAAAATTCCTGGTGAAGTTCGTTAAATTGCCGCCCGAACAGGTCAGGGATGATTTCGAACAACCCATCCTCGACCCAGGCATACAATCCACTGGCCATGGTTTCTGTCTTTCGGCCCTTTTTTGCATCAAAGCCTTGTATTGCGTCCTCCACGTGTCCGTGCAGGCGTTGCCTTGCCTCTTTGCGCATCTTTTCACACCGGTCCTCCAGGTGTTTCAAAATACGCCTTTTTTCGCCCTCCACCAGGTCTTCTACCATGCTGCTGCGTTGCCTGACCTCCTGGGCTTTTTCCTTGAACAGCGCGATCTTCTGATCCAGGTCGGCCAGGGGCATGCTCAGTCCCGCCTTTTCCGTTTGCAGCCTGAGCAATGCCATCTCGATTACACGTGCGTACTTGATCCTGGCAGCCCGCAGCAGCGCCCGGTCCTTGTTTGCCTTTAAGAACTCGTTGATGTAGGCCTCAACCGTATGCATACCGCTGGTTTCCCAAGCCTCGGGGTCGTTTTGTTGCCTGGCGATCAGCCCCTGTTTTGCGGATACGGGAAACACCCTGACTTCGTTACCAATTTGTTCACGTAGCACCTGCTGAAGGAAGGCCTTGGCGTCCTGTTGTTCCTGCGGTGACAGGGTATCCGTTTTATTGAGAATGAAAAACAGGGTTGGAACGCCTGTTCTGACCCGGGCCAGAAAATCCAGTTCCGCCTTTGTCACCGGCGGGTCCACCGAAACAACGAACAGTGCTGCGTCCACCTTGGGCAGGGCGTCCATGGTAGTCCTGGTGTTGTGTTCGAAGGTCGAACCCACGCCTGGCGTATCTATGAGGACCGTACCATTTTGCAAAATCGGCGCCTGGGTGAACACATCCACCCGGTTGACACCCAGCCTGTTTTCAGGGTTGTTTTTTTCCGTTACATACCGTTGCAGGATTTCCAACAGGTCAGAGGATGTATCCGCATCAAAGGCATCCGGAGTCTTTTGGGGGTCGATGTAGTGGATTTCCACCCTGGACTCCATGCCAAAACGAATGAACGTGGGTATGGCTGTCAGCGGCAGGATCGATGTGGGCAGCAGTTTTTTCCCCAGGAGCGCATTAATCAATGTGCTTTTGCCGCGTTTGAACTGTCCCAGCACTGCCAGGTGGAAGGTACCCTGTTTTACCCTTTGGGCCAGTTCCCCAAGTTCAAGGACCAGGTCCTTGTATTTGGGGCCTGCCTGGTTTAACAATTGTAACGCCCTTTGTACTGGCAGGGACGAAGACATTTGATTCAGTGTTTGTCCGTCTGGTGTGCCCATGCGGTCTCCCCTTACTGTTAAGTGCAACAGCAGGAGTCATCAGCCAAGGCGTTTCAGGGGGACTCCATCCCCATCACCGGATTTATATAGCATATCGTCCCGGATTTTAGAAGGATGATGCCGGCACGATGCACTGACTTTGTCACCGAATGTCGAATTTAGACAGGTATTTTGGGATTTATTTTTTCTCTTGCAAGAACTTAAGGTTAGGTTGTACAATAGCATGGACTATTTCAGGTGCCTTCTGTTTGGAGCCCGGGTGTTATGGATTATCGCATCCCCTTATTGTGGGGATTAATAAATATTTGGATACTTTCACAGGTATGTAATGAGCCACGCTAAAATTATAAAAACGGGCATTACAAACAGGCCTTGGTTGGTTTGTGGTTGTGTAAGGATGGACTGGACTATTAGTAAAAAAGGGAATAAAACTTGATCAGTGGTAAGATAGCAGGAACAAAAACTATGGAACAGGCAAGGATCAAAGAAAGAAGGTTGAAACCGCGACGCGATATACCCATACGGGCCGTGGTTGTGGGGGATAGACAGCGCAGGGTCCTGGTTACCAGGGATATCGGTGCCTATGGGGCCTTTTTCAAGGGGGAGTATCCCGTAAAACCAGGGACACGGCTCCACCTGCGTCTGGATATATCCATGGAAGAGGATAATATACCAAGTGTCCTGAATCTGGATGTATATGTCACAGTAATACGTATCGAATATCATCATAACGGTAAACCCAAGGGTTTTGCGGCGCAGTGGATCCGGGCCTCCAGCGTGGGCGATGTAATAGCGCTGAAGGAGTTCCTGAAATCATACCTTCAAGTGGCGGGGGGCTTTGTACATGTCCTGAAACCGGAAGCAGAGGGTGAAGTGCCAATCTACAGTTTTACGTTTCCACAACCAGGACAGGCCCACGCAAGCATGGATCAGGATACACAGTCAGAGGACCTGCCCAATGATACAGGTGATTCCGATCCACAACCCCTTAAAACCGAGGAATCAAAAGAACAAGACGACCATCCGCAAAAGCCTACGCCCCTGGATGTACCCACACGCGTATATGCCACTTTGCCCATACATTATACGTACGGGGGTAAAAAATTCGAGGGAACCGCCGTAAAACTACGGGCAGACGGAATTCGAATAGATACAAGCGATACCATACCTGATGTGTACAGCCCTGTTCAGATTGAACTGCCGGTTACCACACCGGGCAAGGAAGGCGTGCTAAAAATCAATGCCACCGTATCACTGGTGAAAAAAAACAGGCGGGACACGGGCGGCCAGTTCGAAATCAAGTTTTCATTAAAAAATTCCCCGGCCGTACTGGAAGGCTACAGGGGGATACTGAGGACCCTCCAGGAAAGTATAGCTCAGTCCTGATATGCCGAGGGCTTTTCTTACTATTATCATACTCCTAAGTGCAGCAGTATTGCTGGTTGCGGGAATATCCAGTCCTGCTATATGGGCAGGTATCGTATTGCTGGGTGGTGTAGCCGTACTTGTTGAGCATCCTGCCTGGTTGATGGCCTCAATTTTTGTATTGAGTTTTTTGCTGCCCACATGGACCATATACCTGTTTCCTCCTCGCATGTATATGGTGGCAATTGCAGGCATAGTATTGATTTACGATTATATTATCCACCCGCAATTTAGCCGAAAGGAAAAGGTCCTCCTGACATGGCTGTTAATAATGATTGTTATCATGCTTGCGGTGGATTTTTATACGGTGGTACCCCAAAATCTCAAACTCGCAGGTCTCATCAAGGGCATCCTGAAGGCCTATGTTGCCGGTCCACTCGTGGCCCTGTTTGTGTACAGGAAGTTAAAAACAACCAACGACCTGATATGGGTCTTGAAGGTCGTACCCTGGTTCTTTGCCATACCTGCCATGGTTGCCATCCTGCAATACTTGAAGGTGGACTGGGCCTGGCGCCTGCCTCTTATGATTCTCCATCATTCCACCAGGTCACCTGTCCCTAACTTAAACCTGTTGTTCCTTCACAGCAGGGCCACAGGACTATACGCTCTTCCTATCAGTTTTACCTTCCAGTCGTCCATAGGTGTGTCTATTGCCATGTTTGTTGCATGGCTTTTGGTAAAAGGTCCAAAGCAGCGGCTGATCTATGGAATACTATCTGTCATTGCAATACTCGGAGGCCTGTCCACGGCAACCAGGAGTCTTCTGTTGGCTATACTGTTCCTTTTGTCCTATCTGACCCTGATCGTCCTTAACCGTCAACCATCCATAAACAAGACACTTTTGAAGACAGCCGGGGTCGTGGTGTCCCTTGTCATTGCTGCATTGGGCGTATATAGTTTTTTACAAAAAGAACAGGTGGGTAGCAGATTATCAAACTACCATGACGTTTCAAGACCGCAATTATGGAAGGCAGCCCTGATACTTTCATCCGAACACCCATTTGGCGTGGGTCCGGGACGAACACCCGATGTTATCGCACATGAACGCATCAATTTTATCGGGAGGGTGAATCTGCCTATTGTAACCAATTTTACCTCACACAATTACTGGTTGAACCAACTGACCTATTGGGGTATCCCGGGGGTCATCGTTATGTTGTTTATCACCATATGGCCTTTCTTGCTGGTAAAAGGCCCTCCATTACCCGGTTATGAATGGATGAAACACCTGGTCTGGGCCGTATTGATAGCACTTTATATCAACTCGTTTTTCCACAATGGGGGTTTAGGCTCTATGGTTCTTGCCTGGTATGTAGTTGGTATTGCAATGCTGTACAACGACCATAAAAACAATGCCCGTTCCCCTGATTCGGAAGCCATCCTCTTGCCGGATTGACCTAAATTACTTGCAGGCGCGATCTTTATGAGTTTATGCTTATAAGTCGGACACGTAAAAAGTCCGCTTTTGATCATTTTGGCCTCTCTAACTATTTGATTTTATTAGATATAATTTCGATTTATTACGAGTCCGTCAATCTTGGGAAAAGGGCGCCATTTTTTAGGGAAACTTCCGTTGGAATTCCCAAATCCCCCTATGGCCCACTGCCAATGAATCAGAGGCCGTTGACCGAGCCCGTGTGGAAACCGCTATCCCTTCACATTACCCACGATGGAAATGCTGGAGATGTTCATTGCCGGGAAACCGCCCAGGTTGTGGGTCAGGCCCAAACGGGGGTCATTGACCTGGCGCTTGCCTGCCTTGCCCTGCAACTGCTTGTAGACCTCGTACATCATGCGCAGCCCGCTGGCTGCAATGGGGTGGCCGAAACACTTCAGACCGCCGTCCGTTTGTGCCGGCAAGCCGCCGTCCAGGTTGAAGAACCCGTTTTCCACGTCCCTGCCCGCCTTGCCCCGCTCGGACACGTGTATGTCCTCGTAGGTGACCAGTTCGGTGATCGAAAAGCAGTCATGCAACTGCAACACGGATAGTTCCTCCCTGGGATCCTTTATGCCGGCCTCCTCGTAGGCCTTCATCGCCGCCTTTTCAGTGCTCACGATATGCGTGCTGTCCCAGTCCTGGAACATGAATTCCTCGCCCGAACTCAACGCGATCTGCAATGCCTTGATCCAGATCGGGTCATCCCGCAGCCCCTGGGCGATGTCCGCCCTTGCCACTATTGCGGCCGCTGCGCCGTCACTGACCCCAGAGCAGTCGAACAACCCAAGCGGCCACGCGATGATGGGGCTCTTGATGATCTGTTCCAGTGTAACCTGCTTGCGCAGATGGGCCTTTTCGTTCAGCAGGCCGTTGTCGTGGCTCTTTTTCGATACCATGGCCATCAACCGCTTGCCCTCCTGGGGCGGTATGCCGTACTTTTCGAAGTACGCGTTGGCCATCATGGCGAATGCACCAGGGGCCGTGATCGTTGGATAGATCTGCCTGGATTCCGTACCCAGGGCATCCGCGAACTCGGGCAGCCCGCCGTAACCGATGTCCTTCAGTTTTTCCACGCCCACGGCCATGGCGATGTCCGCCGCCCCGCTGGCCACAGCGTAAACTGCATTACGCAGGGCCTCGGTGCCGCTGGCACAGAAGTTTTCCACCCTGGTGACCGGTTTGAACGGCAGTTTCAGCGTCAGGGCCAGGGGCAGGGCGCTCTTGCCCACACCGATCTCGTCGAAACAACTGGCCTGGTAAAAGCTGTCGATTTCCTTTATATCGACCCCCGCGTCATCCAACGCCTCCTTCACCGCGTCCACCAGCAGGTCCTGTGCGCTGAGGTCCCAGTGTTCCTTGAATTTCGTAAGCCCCATACCAACGATTGCAACCTTGTCCTTGATTCCCTCAGGCATCTTTACCTCCCTGTACTGGTATCGCCTTGTAGAAATAGCCCTTGAGGCCCCTGTTTTTGTCCACGTACTTGACCCGGAATGCAAACCTTACGCGCGTCCCAATCCTGACCTGGCCGGGCTGTACGTCCGTTATGTCGAACCAGAAACGCCCGCCGCCGTCGAAATCCACCAGCGCATAGATCGCCGGCGGATTCGGCGTGTATGCCAGGTGGTCCTCGGTGAACGAGAACACCTTTGCCTCCAACTCGGCAAACGAATAGGGCTCCATTTCATCCACCGCCCTGCACTCGGGGTTCACGCACACGCGCTGGGGCGGATACTGGGGTGTACCGCACTTCTTGCACCGCGTACCCACCAGGGCCAGCACCTCGCGGCGCCTCCTGAACAGCAGGTTCAATGCCGTAAACGCCTGGACCTCGCCCCTGATACCCTTGTCCACCGCCATCTTGCCGCTGAGGCCCGCATATTTCGTGTAGTTCGTCACCACCTCGCCCTGCCGGATCTGTTGATCCACGCCAACGAACCTGTCCGGCACAAAGCCCTGTGTGGCCCGCAGGGCCATGCCGGCCACGCCGTAACCAAATCCCATTGCCATGCCCGTGTCACCGGGTTTTATGCCTGCCGCGGCCCTGGACAGCAACAGCAGCGACTGGGGATTGCCCGTGTAACCGACCTCGCCGGACAAAGGGGGGGTCACGGCCTGCTCATTCAGGCCCACCCCGCGTGCAACCCGCCTGAGGTCCCTTGCATACAGGTCCGCAATGGCTGCAAACGCAATGCCCCCAGCCTGGATGCCTGCCTGTTCGAGGAGTTTTTTTGCGCCATCCACCAAAAACGGGGTGAAAGCCGCGTCCCTGATCCACCTGTCCTCCCAGGCCCTGTCGAACTGCTCGCCCTGGCCGCGCCAGTGGTCCATGAAGTCCTTTGCCTGGGCATGCACAGCCACCACCTCCAGGCCTTCGGCCCGGGATTGCACCAGCACCGCTGCCCCTGCGTCCCCGTAGATGTAATCCGTGGGTGCACCCGGCCTGCCCATGCGCGTGTCGCCGGTCACGACCAGCACCTTGCCGTGCCTGGCATCCACCAGGTCGCAGGCTGCAAACAGGGCCTGGGCCATGGCGTTGGGGCTGTCCGAAAAATCAGCCGTCCTGAGGTCTTCGTCCAGGTCCAACGCGGCTGCAACGATTCCGGCCGCGGGCCTTTCCTGAAACGGCGGGGTCGCGGACGCGAAAAACAGTGCATCCAGGCCGGAGAACGCATCCTTGCCCGCCTTGTCCCTGAGGTCCCTGGCCGCTGCAACGGCCATGGTCACGCTGTCCTCGTCCCAGTTCGCGATTGCCTTGAATCCCGGTTTGAACGCCGCGGGATTCACCCAGCCTATGGCCTTGTACATGGCCTTGCGGTCCAGCCGCATCCGCGGCAGGTACGTGCCGATCGCTGAAATTATTGCCATATCCACCTCCTGTTACCGTCAAATCATACCACGAAAAACAGCAAGCGGGTGGATTTTTATCAAGTTTTGAGGTTTTTCAGGGTATTACCATTGGCCACTGCCACTGTCACCGGAGACCAGGCCAGCGGCCCGGGTTACAAGCAGGCGAGGCCGCCTGCGCTCCACGGCCACGGCCTCGGCCACGGCCACGGTCTCGGCCAACGGTCTCGGGCCTCTGGTATCGGGTCTCGGGACGCAGCCTGCGGCTGCTTTCGGGACGGCCCTGCGGGCCTTTCGGGATGGCTCCCGTAGTAACCGGAAACCTCGGCCAACGGTCTCGGCCACGGCTACGGCCAACGGTCTCGGCCACGGCTACGGCCACGGTCTCGGCCACGGTCAACGGTCTCGGCCATCCCCGTACATGTGTTGTTCCCGATGAATTTGGTCCTGTAATATGGGTGTGGGCCGGGGTGTGCATTTTGCCTGGTATTCTGCTAATATCCGTGCCTGGTTATGTTGCGTCTGGATGCAAAAGAACTTGAGGGCCTTGCCTGGTCCTGGCAAGTGATGCCAAAGCCGGATACCAACAGCAGGATGGGCCTGTAATGGACGTGGTTCAACAGGTCCTGAACGCGGTCAATACACATGTACAGTACGCGCCGTTCATCATTTTCGGCGCATTACTGCTGGCAGGATTTAACATCCCTGTTTCCGAAGACGGGATGCTGTTTATTTCGGCGGTGTTGGCGGCCAAACATCGCGATATGCTGCCTCAGCTGTTCCTGGGCGTGTTTGCCGGAGCATACCTAAGCGACCTGATCTGTTACTGGCTGGGCCGGGTCCTGGGGAATAACCTGTGGAAAATAAAATTCTTTGCCAAAATGATAACCCGGCAACGGGTGGCCAGCATACACAAGTTTTACGAAAAATACGGTATGGTCACCTTGATCGTGGGCAGATTTATACCTTTCGGGGTCAGAAACGGACTTTTTTTGACTGCCGGGCTGGGAAAGATGAATTTTCTGAAGTTCAGCCTGTACGACCTGCTGGCATGCACGATTTCCTCTACCGTATTCTTCACCCTGTACTACACTTACGGTGAAGGCGTGGTGGAATACGTAAAAAAAGGCAACATCATCCTGTTTGCCGTTGCAGTGTTGGCAGTAGTCGCATTCCTCGTGATAAGGCAGGTTAGAAACAAGGGTCAATGATGGTCCCAAATGACACTTTTCTGATATACTGGTCATCAGGTTATGTGTCGCATAAAAAAATGCGTTCTGGTCCTGGTGCTATGGTCCTGGTGCCTGCCGGCCTGGGCCAAGGTGTTATCCGTACACAGGCAAGGGCAGGACCTGGTCATTGACCTGACCCCTGATTTTTACCACCGACGAATAAGACGGTCAGGACAAGACCTGGACTATTGGCAATTTTCAGGTGCTGGCATGTACGGTTCGCCCGGACAGCCCTGGCTGCCTGTGCAGGGGGTGTTGGTGTTCGCGCCGAAAGGGGTCGGCCTGCGGGTAAGGGCGGAACCGGGCAGGGTCGTGGACAACGTATTATTGGGGCCTATTCCCAGGTTCCCGAAGCGGGACGGGGGCCGCACAAAACCGGATTTTACCATGGACCCCCGGGCTTACGGCGTTACGAGTCCACGGGGCGCCAGGCAGGCGTGGCTTGCGGACAGGGGTATTATGGCCGGCATACCAGTGGCAAGGTTGGTGATTGCGCCCTTGACGTTCGTGGGGCAACAAAGGCAGGTAATTTTGTATCGAAAGGTGGAGGTAATACTCTCCTATCCACCGGGGTTGAAAACACCTGAAATACCGCCACCGTTGAATCACGCGGTTCGTGGCTTGCCTTTACGGTCCGCCGGAAACGCCAGGGACCGCTATCTGGTGATCGTTGCGGACGGACTTGATGCAGGCCTGGCGGACTGGGTTGATTTCAGGCGCAATCAGGGCATGGACGTGGATATCGTACCCGTATCAGAGGCGGGACCGGAGCCTGAGCGCATCAAGGCATTCATACGTGCCAGGTATTTCAGCAGCCAGAGGCCTGACATGGTCCTGCTGGTGGGTGACAGCGAACTTGTCCCGCCTTTACAGGGCGATCGCACGTGCAAGTTTTGTCCGTCGGATTACGAATACAGCCTCCTGGACGGCAATGACTGGTACCCGGACCTGGCAGTAGGACGATGGTCGGCCCAATCCCTGGGACAAGTACTTGACCAGGCAAACAAAGCGCTCCGGTACGAAACCATGAAAACCGACACCGGTTTTTTGCACGCCGCAGCGGTCATATCCTCCAGCCAGGGCGAGGGAAAACAAAATGATGATGTCACGGCCCAAAACACGATAGACGCCCTGCGAGCCCTGGGATACAACCCTGTTGCCGCCTTCTTACACAGCAACAATACGGACACGGTGAATGCAATCTCGGATACGATAAACCAGGGTGTGGGACTGCTGTACTACTATGGCCATGGGTCGGGCCAGGCATGGGTAACCACGAGCCCGCACTTTACCATTGAGGACGTGGACGTATTGCGCAATGCCTTCATGCGGCCTTTTGTAATGGACGTCAGTTGCTACAGCGGCCAGTTTACGACGGATACGGGCGATTGCATGGCAGAGGCATGGATTCACGGTCCTGGGCTGGCCGTGTTTGCCGCAACCGCCGAGACTTCATGGATTGAACCAACCATACTGGCCGCAGGATTTACCCGGGGATTGGGAACCGACGACCCATTGTTGACAGGCGGGCTGCTGCTGAACGCCAGGGCCTGGCTGATCCAGCAAGCCGGGTTGACCAGCGATGTAAAGGGTACGTTGCAGCAGTACACCTTGTTCGGCGACCCGGGCCAGGTCCTCTACACTCGCCCACCAGGCGACCTGACCGTCGATTTTCCGGCATACGTGGTACGCGGTACGGGGCAATTACACGTGACAGTGGCACTGGATGGGGTGCCCGTGCAAAATGCGGAGGTCACACTGTTCAACACACAGGCCGCGTTGTGGTCGCTGAGCGATGCCAAGGGTCGTGCTGATTTCGACATGGCAAACCTGAAAACTGGCGATTACCGCCTGTTCGTACGCGCAAAAAATGCCCTGCCTTTTTACGCGCGCATCGTTGTAACCCCTGATACCTGCCCCGTAGTAAGGGCTGCACAGGATTATGGCTGCAAGGGGGCCGTGTCCATAGAGGTCCGGGACCCGCATGCCAACCAGGCACAGGATAAACGTGAAACCGTGTACCTAACCCAGGGTGCAGCACGATGCAAGGCCATGGAAACCGGACCGGATACGGGCATATTCCGGGCGGTATGCGCCTTGCCCTCGGGTGTAACGGAAGGCCAGACAGTGCAGTGGACGTACCATGGACCGGACACGTGCGGCGATGCCAGCGTACGTGTCAAAATCGATTGCCGGCCTCCCCAATGTAAAGACATTGCAATTCAGCCACTCGGCGACCGGTATTTTGGGCTGCTATGTACAACGGATAAACCGTCGCAACTAACTCTGGGTGTCACGGACAATAACGGCTTTAGCACCCGGGTCAGGGAACAGCGGGCAGGTACCCATCACCACATTGTAGTAAATGGACTGACGCCGTCCACGCATTATACCTATTCGCTGGTCGCAACGGACATGGAGGGTAATACGTCCGAGGCAATGGTCGGCACACTGACCACGCGACCATGCCGTGCCAGGTGCATGGACCGGGCATGCGGTCCGGATGGCTGCGGCAAGAGTTGCGGACCCTGTTTCTCGGACCAGACATGCACATCCGGGGAATGCACAGGCGGGGCTGGGTGCACGGTCAGGGCTACGCCCACGTGTGACGGCTGTCCATGCGAAAAGTGCACATGCAGGTACGATTCGCTGTGCTGTACAGAGAAGTGGGACCAGGAATGCGTCCAGTTATGCAGGTTTGCGTGTGGCGGGTGCGGTAATGGATGCGTACCCTCGTGTACGGGCAAGGAATGCGGCAACGACGGGTGCGGTGGCCTTTGCGGCACGTGCCCCAAGGGCGAGGTTTGCAGGGAGGGCACATGCGTGGTTGTGCCCTGGTGTGGGGACGGGATTTGCGGGGACAACGAGGATTGTGCAACCTGCGAACAGGACTGCGGGTGCGGCCCTGGCGAGGTTTGCACGTCCCTGGGCGTATGCTGCAAGAAGCAGTGCAGGGGCAAGGAATGCGGTGCGGATGGGTGCGGTGGCCTTTGCGGTACGTGCACGGCGGGCGAGGTGTGCAGGGACGGACGCTGTGTAACGGGGCCGGTATGCGGGGACCAGCGGTGCACACCTCCGGAGAACTGCGAAAATTGTCCACGGGATTGCGTATGTCCCTACGGGACGTGTAAACACGGCCGGTGTGTTTGTGCCCCGTTGTGCAGGGGCAAAGAATGCGGTGCGGATGGGTGTGGTGGCACTTGCGGTACGTGCGCGGCGGGCTCGGTGTGCAGGGATGGCGTGTGCGAGGCCATCGAGGTTGCGGATGCCTGCACAGGAACGGACCTGTCAGGGGGCGAGGACACGCATTCTGCACACGGCGGCACGTGTGACACCTTACCGGTCTGGGACCCCCGACCGCCATGGTCCATGGTATTGCTGATGCTGCTCGCATTATCCCTGTTTCGCAAACCCGGATACCCCAGGGGACAGGCAAAAGGACAGGGGGACAAAACCAATCGCAGCGCATATAAGTAATTGAAATTACAAATATTGACCACCAAGACCGTCAAGACAACAGGGCACCCGAATCCATGGACTAATTTGGGGTATGGCCCTGCGACTTGACCCGAAAATCTTTTCTGATATAGTCGCAACTTGTGTCCGCTCAAGGGACAAACTTTTCGTAATTTTGGTGCCAAGGTCGTATGGTGGATGAGGTGCTTAGCAATTCCCCGTTGAAATTCCAGGTATTACATGAGGATACGGGTTCCAGGGCCCGCCTGGGAAGCCTGAAATTAACCCACTTTGAGGTCCCCACGCCTGTGTTCATGCCAGTGGGTACGCAGGCCACGGTAAAGGGCGTCCGTGTCGAGGATTTGCATGCCATGGGATACGGGTTGATCCTGTCGAACACGTATCACCTGTACCTGAGGCCCGGTGAGGACGTGATCAGGCTGCACAACGGCCTGCACGAATTCATGAACTGGGATCGAGCCCTGTTGACCGATTCCGGCGGCTACCAGGTGTACAGCCTGGGTAAACTGCGCAAACTGACCAATAAGGGCGTTACGTTCCAGTCGCATATTGACGGTACGCGATTCGAGTTCACACCCGAGGAGGCCTTGCGTTTCCAGGAGGTGCTGGGCTCCGATATTGCCATGCAACTGGATGTGTGTCCGCCGTCCACCGCACACAAAAAAGACCTGGAAAGGGCTGTCGATTTGACCACCCAATGGGCCAGGCGCACGCTGGAGGCCAGGACGCGATCGGACCAGGCCGTCTTTGGTATCCTGCAGGGCGGGCTGGACAGGGACCTGCGCGCCAGGCATGCCGAAGTGATGAGGCAACTACCGTTTGACGGTTTTGCGATCGGTGGGTTGTCCGTGGGCGAAGGACCACAGCAGATGTGGCCTATGGTGGATTTTACCGCACCTCTCATGCCCAGGGAAAAACCCAGGTATTTGATGGGTGTTGGCATGCCACTGGACATTATACATGCGGTACTTGCCGGTGTTGATATGTTTGACTGCGTGGCCCCCACCAGGGTGGCGCGTAATGGCTGGCTGCACACGCGACGAGGGATTATATCCATAAAAAAGGCCCGCTTCAGGATGGACAACAGGCCCCCTGACCCCGAATGCCAGTGTCCGGTGTGCCAGAATTACTCCAGGGCCTACCTGCGGCACATATACATGGCCGGTGAGATCATGGCCTCGGTATTGAATTCGATCCATAACCTGTATTTTTATGCCAGGCTCATGCGGGAAATCCGCGAAGCAATCCGGGCCAACGCCACCACTGAATTGCTTGATGCGTATGCCGATTCCAGGTCGCACCTGGAGGACTAAGTTGGCCGTGACATAGGCAAAAACAGTCCGGATTTTCGGACTCTTCCGGACTGATGGTCCGGATTCCCGGACTGTTTATGTTGTTGATTATGTATGCAAGATTACCTAACTTATTGATATTCATGCATTATTTGAGCGGGCATGTTCTTTGGCACATCCATTGCAATTAGGCGTTTTGTCCCTTTAGGGACGTTTGACAGGGCGACCGCGGTGGTCAAACAGCGCGCGCGGGGTTTAACCCCACAGACCTTTGGTGGTGGAACAGGTCTGTCCCAGGACCTGGATTTGGCTCGGCGTGCCGGCGGGGGAGGGCCCATGCGTTAG
>WGCQ01000065.1 GCA_015493765.1 Deltaproteobacteria bacterium | reverse complement strand
TGGGCCTGTCCGGCTCGTCAAGCCGGTCGTCAGGGCCAAAGTCGGACCCGTTTGTGTGGTGGTTGGGAAGAAGACTCGTGGTCGAGTACGGATGTCATGGATGGTACTGTAGTCGGACCGCAGGCGGCCTCGCCTGCTTGTAACCCAGGCCTCTGGCCTGGCTGGGGTAAAAATTTGGAATTTTTGCAGGATTAGAGCCGGAAAACCCCATCTTACCGTTGATCCTTGGGGTAAATTGATTTTCTGTCTCTAAAAATTGTCTTTATTTTCAATCAGTTGCCTACATGGAAGTTGGCTCAGACCCAAATTACCTGACTAAACTCGGGAGTCAGGCCAAAGTCGGCGTGTACAGTGGAAAATTATTCACCTGAGTCACCGGGAGGCAGTTCGGGCGTGCCTATAATCGGATAAGGGTCAATGATCTCACCAACCCCGTCGTCCAACCAGGTATCCCAAAAATGGCTGGCCTGTAATATTGCCTCGGGACTGCCCGGTGTATTATTATGCTTGGCCGGATTGGGGTTCTGGCCGCCAACCCGGTCGAACTGGAAATAGGCCGCTGTCGCGTATCCACCGGTTAGATTACCATGAACCGGGCTGTCAATCACCTTCAGCAGAGGGACCGGTGTGCTGACCGGTCGCATTTGTGGTATCCCAAGTGCCTGGGCCAGCGCCCTGCCGCATGGGGGTGGCACCACGTTGTCATGGTCGGCCACGGGAAATAGTACACTGGGTATAAATTTCGACCCGTCAAGGTGGTCCTTCAAGACGTATGGTGCATAAGTTGCCGGGTCAGCCGCATCCACCAGCGTCTGGATAGCAACCACCAGCCGGTCGAATCGCTCCTCCGACCCGGCGAGTTTTATTATTACAGGCTTGAGTTGCTGCACGTTTTCCCCGGTGGTGGCGAACAGCATCAACCTGCCGCCGCCCACGCTGAATATGGCAGCCTTTATGGATGATTCCAGGGCGACAATGGACGGACCCAGCAAGGCCCCCAAACTGATCCACCAGTAAACGACCTTGTCCTTGGCCACGTCAGGGTGACCGTCGCCATCCACATCCGGGTATTTCAGCATGGTGGCCAGCAATCTTATCCTGTCCAGCGTGGTCTGGTTAAAATTTCCACGTAATTTCAAGGGATTAAACGTAACGGTTTTCAGATCGAAACCCAGGAAATTATACCCAGCCTTGGACGGATCGTCCGTTGATGGGTGTTCACCGTGGCGCAAGGCAGGTGCCGCGATCACGGCAAAGCCCTTGGGACATTCCAGCCTGGCTATACCCCGCCCCTGGTACCGGTCCCCGCCCAGTCCATGGCCGTACAGTATTACAGGAAACGGACCTGTTTTGTCCGCCGGCATCCATATTGTGGCCGGGACCTCCCACTGGGCCTTTGGGTCGGGTGAGGCAATAAATTCATCCTTGCGATAGTCACTGGCCTCAAATTTTACATCGCAGGCCTTGATATTGTCCTTGACCGTACATTTTTGACGCTCCACCCAGTCGTGATTCGCCTGTTGAGCATCCTTTGCCGCTGCCTTGATTACCTCGATGTCGTCCTCGGTAGTGAATACGGTCATGGCGGATACCTCGCCCGCCTGTAGCCCCATCCTGTCCAAGGCATCCAGCATCCTTCGGCCGGTTCGATTCATGGCCTCGTTGCCAGCCCGCAATGTCAGCATGGCCTTAAGCGCCTTGGATGGTGCGATACAACCCTTGTCAGCAGCCTTGTATCCGCTGGTCATAACCACCGCATAGTGGCGACCCGGTTTTAACGGCAGTACAGGCTGCACGAACAAATCCTTGCCATCATCACCCAGCCGTGCCTCGTAAGCCACCTTTGCCGGTGGTTTTGCATCCAAATCCTCGAATAACAATGTCCCGGATGCCAGCGAGTCCTCCACCTTGGCGGGTGGCTCGGCAATCGGGGCACTGAATCGCATCAACACAGCCCCGTTCAGGGCAAAACCTGACAACGTCTGGAACTGGGACATGGCGCCCTTGATAAAGCCAGGCACCCTTGTAGTCCACTTTGCATTGCCAGGGGTCACATTCAGCCTTATCCCTGTTGGACTGGTCTTATCGGGCCTGGTCAGCCTGTCATCCGGCCACAGTTGCAACTCGTCACTGTTCAGCGGGTCATACAGCAGCCTGGTGGTCCCCTTGCAAAACTCCGGCCCCTTGAACGTGTCCACATCCAGGGTATCACTGTATGTAGCGTCAACCGTATCAAGGTGTTGCACGTAGTCCATGGTGGTGTCCGCGGACTCATCAACGCCTTCGTTCACCACCTCAAGATTCGTTATCTCGTCAGTAATGTTTTGTGTTTCCGTCGCATCGATGTTGGACCCGCCACTGGTGGTCCCGGCGCATCCAGCCATTATCAGGCATAAACCTGCACACAGGACCAGTTGTTTATATCCGGTTAAACCAGAACTATTCATGTTGTAAAACCTCCAATCATATCGATTATAGCAGATTTTTACCCCTGCCGGGCCAGCGTCTGCTTTCGTGAAGACTCCAGTTGTAACCGGAAACCACGGCCTCGGTCTCGGTCAACGGTCACGGCCAACGGTCTCGGTCTCGGTCTCGGTCAACGGCCACGGCCTCGGTCAACGGACTCGGCCTCGGCCTCGGGCCTCTGGCATCGGGATTCGGGTCTCGGGACGCAGCCTGCGGCTGCTGCGGGGCGGCCCTGCGGGCCTTTCGGGGAAAACCCTCGTAGTAACCGGAAACTACGGCCACGGCCAACGGTCTCGGCCAACGGCCACGGCCACCGCCACGGAAAAACGGCCTGTCAGTCAGTGACCCCAGGGCGAACAATTTCAACAGCCTCCCATGACCGTGGACAGGCCTTATTCGGCCAGGTCCAGCAGGCTGCCCGCCTTCAATATGGCAAGCTGGACATCCGAGGCCGCTATCCCGGCGATTGTCCTGCCGGTGCTGATATCGCGAATCTGTCCCGTTTCAAGGTCCAGTTCCAGTTCGTCCCCGTCATTTATATCATCCGGTTTCAATTCAGGTGCCTGGATTACCGGAAGGCCGGCGTTTATCGCATTTCGCAGGTATATGGAGGCAAAGGACCGGGCCACTATTGCACCCACCCCAAGGGCCTTGAAACAGTCCACTGCCTGCTGCCTGGACGACCCGGCGCCGAAATTGGCACCGCACAGCAGGATGTCACCCGTTCGCGCCCGTTTGGGATAATCCTGCCAGCCATCCAGGTTACTGAACGCGTGTTCAGCCATCTTTGCCTGGTCCGTAATCGTCAAAAAACGGTTATGGAATATCTGGTCCGTGTCGATATCGTCTATGAAACGTCCTTCGTCGTCAATAACCCTGACCGCCCTGCCGAGGATTTTCATTTTGTACCTCCAAGGTCCTGGGGCCCGGCAATATGGCCCATCACGGCCGTGGCCGCCGCAACCAGCGGTCCTGCCAGGTACGTATCGCCCGCCCCCTGTTTGCCGGGAAAATTCCTGTTTGCCGTGGACAGTTGTACCTCGCCCTCGCCGGTCATGCCGATCTGCCCAAAGGCACAGCCCCCGCACCCCGGGTTTGCCACTATGAAGCCGGCGTCGAACAGGTCCGACAGTATGCCGGACTCCAGCATCCTGTGATATACGAACCTGGTGGTGGGCACGATCTTTGCCATTACGTTGGGTGCCACGTGGTGCCCTCGAACAACCTCCCATACCCGGCGGATGTCCTTGTAGCGTCCGTTTGTACAGGACCCAATGAAGACACTGTCAACCGGTAGCCCCTTTAATTCCTGCAAATCCTTTACGTTTGCAGGGGAAGGCGGTGCCGCCACCTGGTGCCCCAGCCCTGTTACGTCCAGGGTTACCAGTTCGTCGTAATCATTGCCAAAGGGCTCAATGTCCAGTTCCTTGCCCGCGAGCATCCGGTAGTCCATACTGGCGGTTTCCCCTGATTCCAGGAACATCACCACTGCACCCAATTCGGTTGCCATGGATGCCATGGTGATCCTTTCGGACAGGTGCAGCCTGCGAACCACCTCGCCCTCCACCTCTACGGCCTTGCCCAGCAAGGTCCGGGTGCCCAGTTTTCGCAGCAGGAACAACACGAGGTCCTTGGCCTCGGTATCCGGTGCCGGCATGCCGGTCAGACGCAGCCTGACCGTACGCGGGACCGTCACCCAGACCTTGCCGGTTTTGAATGCAAATGCCACGTCCTGGTCCCCCATGCCCATACCCAGCGCATCCACCGCACCCAGGATATTGTAGTGCGAATCCGTACCTATAAGGGTGCGTCCGGGTCGTGCCAGCCCGGTTTCGATCATCACATGCGTACCAATGCCCCGATCCACGTCGAATACCTTGATCCCTGCCTCGCGGGCAAACCGCCGGATCAGGTGCTGGTTACGCGCATAGCCAATGTCCTTGGCCGGTGCACTGGTGTCAAAGGTAAAGAATATGGATTCCGGCCTGTCAACCTGGCCATTAAAGCGCGTTTGCAAGTGCCGGACCACATTTGGCCCCCCGAAGTCCCGGGCGGTCCTGACATCAACACGCATCCATACCACATCACCGGCGTGTGCCCGGGTATCGCTGTGTTTCGATATAATTTGTTCAATCCTGGTCATTGGTCGTCCTTTTATGATTTAAATTTCAGCAACCTGCCTGCAAACGCCAACAGCAAGGGCATGACATCGGTCCCGTGGATGTGTCCGACCATCCCCGAGCCGGCCTGGACCTCATCAAAGGCCATGGTGTGATCGGTTATTACCAGGTCACCGTTAAACAGGGCCGGGACCTCGTGAAAGGAGTGTTCCCTGATGGCAGTAGGCGTTGCGTGGTCACCCGTGATCAACATTACACCAGGCCCAAGGCCCCACAGTTCCTTGATCAACGGGTCGCATGCCTCCAGTTCCCGGACCTTGGCCTTGAAGTCACCCGCATGGCCCGCGCTGTCCGTTTCCTTTCGGTGCACATAGAAAAAATCGTAATCATCCCAGTGTTTACGTACGGTTTCCACCTCCTGTTCAAAGGTCTTGCCCGAATCCAACACCTCCATGCCCACCAGCCGGGCTATGCCTTTGTACATCGGATACGTGGCCACGGCCGCGGCCTTCAGTCCATAGCGCCGATCGAAGGTCTCGATGGGCGGGTCCGGCAGCATGCCCCATCCGCGCAGCAGCAAATCGTTCTGGGGTGCCTCATTTTTGAGTATGGCCCTTGCCTGGCGTATGAATTCGTTCGCAATGCTGGCGGCATGCTCGGCACCGGGGTCCATGGCCTTGACATCGGGAATACCCGTACCCGTGACCTGTGGGTCTGTTTCCGACAGTCGATCCGACAGGCCCTTTCCCCGGATAATTGGCACGAAACGGTGCGAACGCCCAGGCAACACAAACACCTGGTAGCCGTCAATTTTGATGTTGTCTTCCAGCAATTTGCACAGGTAGTTCGTGCGCTCCTGTGCGGGCCTGCCCGCCCTGCGGTCAACCAGGATACCGGCGTTGTCGTGGGTTGCAAAATTCGCCCGTGCCGCCAGGTCGTTAGGCCCCAACTCAAAGCCCACGCCCAAGGCCTCCAGGACGCCCCTGCCCACATCCGTTGCAATCGGGTCATAGCCGAACAGGGAAAAATGGCCGGGTCCGGAGCCGGGTGCTATGCCTGCTGCCACGTGTGTAATCAGGCCCTGGGCACCCTTAGCGGCCATCTCGTCCATTACCGGTATATGCGCGGCCTGCATTTCCGTGGCACCATAATCCGGATGGATACAACCCGCCAGCCCGTCAAAGACCATCATGATGATCTTTTTATCGTTTTTTCTTAACAAATGTTTGTATATGTCGTGCATATTGCCTCCTGACAAAGATAACAAGGGATTATAACACAATTTTTGTATCCGTTGGCTGTAAGGCACCTGAATAAATAATCGCCCATAAAAACATACAAATCCAGGGCATAGATCATTGATATGTGCGATATTTAATAATACAAGGGTACGTGGGCTTTTGTACGAATTACAACCCTGACGTGACTAAACAAGGATAGCGGATGAAAAAGATCAGGTACTGTATCGTGGGCGGGGGAGTGGCCGGAATCGGCTTCATTGACGGACTGATGCGCAGGGGTGAAACGGACTTCGTGCTGTTCGAGGGCCGTGACCAGTTTGCCTATACCCTGAACTGGATGCCTTATGTTAAAAGGACATCCGAACAGTTGGGTTTGACCATGACCGGGGTGGAATTCAAACGATTCCTGGCTGAGAGGTCCCGGGACAACGCAAATATATCGCTGTCCACCAGGCTGCTGGACGTGGATAAAAGGAACAAGGTCGTGTTCGTGAATTTTGACGGCAAAAGGACCGAACGCGTGCAGTACGACAAACTGGTAATTGCCGTGGGCGGCGTGCAGGCACTTTACGGGGCATACCTGTTGCCCGGTTTCAGGGGTGCGGGCCTGTTTACCACGTACCAGGTCGGGGAAATGTTGACACAGTACGATTTTGTACCGGGAAAGCGGCTTTTTGTGCTGGGAAACAGCCAGTATGCATACGAAACGGCCAGGATCGCACAGGAACGGGGCATCGAAACCATCGTCGGTGCGACTGGTGGTTTTGATTTCCGGGATGAACGGATTCATGTGCATGAAAATATTGAATTGCTGGAGGTCCTGGGCGAAAAGGACCGGCGGATTACGGGGGTAAGATTCCTGGACCGGGGCCGGGAAGTTACCGTGGACACGGATGCCTTGGCAGTGGACGGAAGATTCATCGTAGAGCACAAGATGCGTGACCTGCTGGGGCTGAAATGGGATTTGAATGGGTGGCATGCCCGGCTGGAGCGGGGCGTTTACCTGGATGATGACATTGTGCTGGTGGGTGATGCAAACAGGCCCGATTGTGATTTCATGCACCAGTATGAAAAGGCATTCCACCTGGCAGGGGAGTTTTGATCATGGTGTATGATATTGCAATCATCGGCGCAGGCGTAAGTGGGGCCGGTATCGCGTATGAATTGAGCAAATACAAACTCGACGTGGCGATCATAGACAAGTACTTGACCCCCACACAGGGTGCCAGCAAGGCCAATTCGGGGATCATCCACGCCGGCTATGACGATGCGCCGCAGTTGTTGAGGGGCCGGATGGTGGTCAGGGGCAATGCCCTGTATGACCAGTGGCACGAGGAAATAGGCTTTCGTTTCAAGCGAAATGGCTCACTGGTGGTTGCCTTTGACCAGGAACAGGTGAAAACCCTGCACGAATTGCTGGAAAACGGGAAAAACAAGGGGATCCCCGGCCTGGAAATCTGGGGCCAGGAGGAACTGCGGAAAAACGAGCCGAACCTGAACAAGTCGGCAATCGCGGCCTTGTACGCGCCCACGGCCGGCGTGGTATGCCCCATGGAGGTGGTGAACTTCCTGTTCAAGAACGCGGTTGTCAATGGTGTCACGCCCCTTATGGGTCACGAGGTGCTGGGGTTTGAAAAGGCAGGGGACAGGCTCACCGCTGTTGTAACCGGCAAGGGCAAGATACATGCGAAACTGGTGATCAATGCCAGCGGTGTCAACGGTGACATCATTTCCGCAAAGGCCGGGATCGACAAGTACAAGATCATCCCCAGGAAGGGTGAATACATACTGCTGGAGCCGCACGAGGACTATTTCGTGCAAAGGATTATCTTTCCCACACCGACAAAGGTGTCAAAGGGGAGCCTGGTCACGCATACCATTACCGGTGACATCCTTTTGGGGCCAACGGCCGTAAACCTGGATGATTCCCACAGGGAAAACACCTTTACCACAAAAGAAGGGCTGGCCGAGGTCCTGAAGAAATGCAAACACCTGGTGCCCACGTTGAGCACGGAACTGACGGTAAAGACATTCGCAGGGATCCGTGCCCAGCCCAATACGAACGACTTCATCATAGAGGCGTACGAACGGCCTGAAAACCTGATAAACGTCATAGGCATACGCTCGCCGGGGCTTACTTCAGCACCCGCGATTGCGGAATATGTCATTGAAATCATTGAGAAAAAGATGGGGACGTTGGAAAAAAGACCGGATTACAACCCGCTCAAGAGGCCACACTTCAAGGTGATGGAACTGGCGAAACAGGACCCGGCCTGGGGCAAGGCGCTTACACCGCACCTGGATTCGCCGCCCCTGACATTGCTGGACATGACCTGGGATTTTGGCGTGCAAAAGGAACTGTACAACTACACCTGTTTCACGGACATGGGACTGGGCATTGACCTGGCCTCAACCTTCCAGAATGCCCTGATAAGTTGGCTCAAGGCGAGAAGGTTAAAGACCGAAGAAATCATATTCAGACATCCGGGCTCGGTCCAGGTATTTGATGAAACCGGGGACGATCAGGATTAGTATTTTTTCGGGACACGCCCCCCCTGAATCTCTTGAATAAAAAATTTAAAAATGCTTTAATCCTGCAACTTTGTTATTTTTTTGTTATTTTCGAAGGAGGTATCATGAAACGGTTGATGTTGGTCCTGACAGTGCTGGGACTGGCTGTGGTTACCGGCTGCCTGTTTGGTGGTTCCAATGATGAAAATACGTCGGGTGGAGGTGGAAATAATGGCCTGGGCGGTACCGGCGGATCAGGTGGCTCGGGTGCCATGGTAAAGGTGTTCAACGGTAACCAGGACCAGGAGGCCCGAGGCATTGTACAGGCCAGTGATGGCGGTTTTTTGATCACCGGATACACCAAGGCCAAGGGTAAGGGTGGCAAGGACATCTATGTGTTGAAACTGGACGGCAAAGGGGACCAGGTCTGGGACAAGACCTATGGGACCATTGATGACGAAGAGGGCAAGGCCATCATCAAGACTGCGGACGGGAATTTTATTGTTGCTGGTGATGGCTCGCTGCCGGATACGACCGCGATGAAAATCCAGGCAATGGCGGTGAAGATCTCGGCTGACGGGAACGAGGTCTGGACAAGGTATTTCGGCGGCAAGGGCAATGATGAGGCCAATGCAATCACGCCTGTAACGGATGGATACGTGCTTGCAGGGTCTTCGGATTCCTACAGCACCGGATCGAAGGACGTGTACGTCGTCAAAATGGATACGGACGGAAAGGCCGTGTGGTCCAGTACTTTTGGCGGACCGAACATGGATGTGGGCTATGGGGTCATACCCGGTTCGAACGGTGACGTGATTGTTGCGGGTGCAAAGGGGACCCAGGATATCATGTGCTCCCATGTGTACCTGGTTGATGTGGATGCCGGTGGCAAAAAGATTTGGGAGCATTCCGTGGATTCTGTTTGTAGTATTGGCTATGCCCTTGCAAAGGACCGGGATGGCGATTTTGTGGTTGCAGGCCTTAGCAATGCGGACCCCCTTTCAGGAGGCGACAAGGCAACGATATTCAAGTTTGACAGTAATGGCAATCTGGTCAAAAAGGTGGTGCTTGACCCATCGGGAACCGGTATCGTTTATTCGGTGATCAATGCCGATTCGACCTTCGTTGCTGCCGGATATACGTCAAGCGGTGTCCGGATTGTCGGTGTCATGTATGGGCTTGACACGGACCTGAACGTCTCGTGGACCAGGCAAATCAGTGCCACGGGTGCCGTGTCAACCAGGTTCATGCAGGTCATTCGGGCCGGGGCTGGTGCGTACGCAACAGCAGGCACAGCCGGCGATAGTAATAATCTGCAGGGCATCGTATTTGTGAGGCTGTAAGCCCGTACTTGTACGCAATTCATCGGACCGTTCCTGTTGATGAGTGGTCCGGCATAAACATACAACCTATTGATTCCAAATCATTATTATCGAATTTATGCAATTTGACGAAATTACCCCAATTCGGGCCTTGACAGATAAGCCTATCTTTGTTAGAAGCGTTTAACGGGGGTAATGCATGACCGTGACGAGTAATGAATCCGGACTCAGCGAGTCCCTGGAGGATTACCTGGAAACAATCCTCCTTCTGAGTTCCAAATCCGAACATGCTTTTGCGCGTGTGCGGGACATAGCCAGCGCACGCAACGTCAGTGCCGCATCGGTTTCATCCGCCTTGAAACGGCTTGCCGACATGGGACTGGTCAACTATGTCCAGCGGGAATACATCACCCTGACGCCAAAGGGCCGGGATGCGGCCAACCGGGTATATGCCAGGCATCGCATCCTGACCAGGTTCTTCCGGGAAATCCTGGACCTTCCACTGGAAACCGCGGAAAGGGATGCCTGCTCAATGGAACACAGCCTGTCCCAGCAAACCATGGACCGCCTGGTCCGTTTTTTTGAATTCCTGAGCGTGTCACCCCCTGGCCCCGGGAATTTCGTGGAATTATTTCACAAGTACCTGTTTGCACATGATAAATTGGCCGAAAAAACGCAACCTGTCCGGCAGGCACTCGATAAACCCGTGAAGGTGGAAAGGGAATCCCTGACCGTGTACGACCTGAAACCCGGTGAATTCGGAAAGGTCACCAAGGTTACTGCCTCGGGGGCGATTCGACAGCGCCTGATCGACATGGGCGTCATACCGGGAACCAGGGTCAAGATGGAACGACTGGCGCCGGCCGGCGAGCCGGTATGGATCGTGCTGGACGGCATACATTTATCCCTGCGCAGGCACGAGGCTGAGGCGGTCCTGATTGAACAGGAATCGGGGAGGGATTGATGCCGTCAGAAAATAAAAATCAGGTATACAGGATTGCGCTGGCCGGTAACCCGAATTCCGGCAAGACCACGATATTCAATGCCTTGACCGGTGCACACCAGCACGTGGGTAACTATCCCGGTGTAACCGTTGAACGCAGGGCTGGCGAGTTTACCATCAAGGGACATAAGGTGCAGGTTGTGGACCTGCCCGGTACGTACAGCCTGTCTTCGTATTCCCCGGAGGAAAAGATCGCCCAGGAGGAACTGCTGGGGAACCGGTTTGACGCAGTGGTCGTGGTGGTGGATTCCCTGGCCCTGCGACGCAGCCTGGTGTTTCTGGCCCAAATCATGCAAACCGGTGCAAATCCCGTGCTCTGCCTGAACATGTCGGACGAGGCGGATAAGGCAGGCCTGCGCATCGATGTACCACAATTGAGGAAACTGCTGGGTTTCCCGGTTGTCAGGACCGTGGGTCACAAGGCATCGGGCCTCGACCACCTGCGCCAGGCAATCCTGGAGGCAATTAAACATCCGGTCCGGAAAAGCCGGCTGGTCCTGGGAAGACGCATGGAAGATGCGATTGTCCGCGTATGCAAGCCCTTGCAGGATACGGGCCAGTACCGGAATGCCATAAAATGGGTTGCCACAAGGCTGCTGGTGGACGATGACTACTTTGTGCAACGGGTCCGGATGATGGGACAAGCCGGTATCGAGGCCGTAAGCATGGCGGCACAGGAACGCCAACGTATAGAATCGGACACGGGCATCGATATTCGCATGTTCCTGTCCCAGCGTTACTATGGGTTCGTGGACGGCCTGCTGGCAGAGGTGATTACCAGGCATCCCAACGATAACGCAAGGGCCGTATCCAATGCAATCGACCGCGTCCTGGCCAACCGGATCATGGGTTTCCCAATTTTCATTGTGATCCTGTACGGAATATTCTGGCTGACCTTTACTGCCGGTGCGCCGCCCATGGAGTGGATCGCCTCGGGTTTTAGCCTGTTGGGGCATTGGATTTCGGGTTTCTGGCCTGCTGGCAGTCACTCGGCATTAAAATCCCTGCTGGTGGATGGGATCATCGGCGGTGTGGGCGGTGTACTGGTATTCGTACCGAACATATTGCTGTTGTTTTTCGGCCTGGCCCTGCTGGAGGATACAGGTTACATGGCCCGGGCCGCCTTTTTGATGGACCGCATCATGCACAAGTTCGGCCTGCACGGCCAGAGTTTCATCCCGATGATTACAGGGTTTGGTTGCAGCGTACCCGCGATCATGGCCACCCGTACCCTGGAAAACGAACGCGACCGCCTGACCACCATGATGGTCATCCCGCTGATGTCCTGCGGTGCCCGGTTGCCTATCTGGATGCTGCTGATCCCTGCATTCTTTCCCCAGGTATGGCGTGCGCCCATGCTGTTCTTTATCTATGCGTTCGGCGTGATCATGGCCTTGCTGATGGCGAAACTGCTGCGCAAGACCGTATTGAAGGGTGATGACGCCCCGTTCGTGATGGAACTGCCGCCGTATCGTATGCCCACGCTCAAGGCCGTACTGATGAAGATGTGGGAAGAGACGTGGATGTACATAAAAAAGGCGGGTACCATAATCCTGGGCGTTTCGATCGTGATGTGGTTCATCAGTTCGTATCCCAAAAAGCACCACTACGTCGTGGACCGGGAGGTGGCGGCGGGCACGGTACACCTGTCCCAGGCCGAGATCCGGCACAGGCGCGCTGCCGAGGACCTGTCCTATTCGATTGCCGGCAGGATCGGACGCTTTCTGGAACCGGCCATCCGACCCCTGGGTTTTGACTGGCGCATAGGCACGGCCATAATCGGGGCCTTTGCCGCAAAGGAGGTGTTTGTGTCCCAGATGGGGATCATCTATTCCCTGGGCGAGACCAATGAACATTCCAAGGGGCTGCGCTCGACACTTGCGCATGAGTATTCACCCCTGGTAGGGTTCAGCCTGATGCTGTTCATGCTGTTGACCGCACCGTGCATGGCTACGGTTGCCGCAACCAGGAAGGAGTCGGGTAGTTGGAGGTGGGCCTTGTTTCAATTATTCGGTCTGACGGCATTGGCATACACGGTGTCACTGGTGGTGTACCAGGTCGGCCGGTTGTTTTTGACCTGACGGTGAAAGCATGGACTGGGATTTTATCATAGCCATGGCCATAGTGGCGCTCAGCGGGCTGTGGCTGTTGCTGCGCCTGGTGCGCAATGCCAAACGCATGAAAGACGTGATACAGGACAAGGCAGACATCCATGACCTGTGTAAAAATTGTCCGCTTCACGACCAGTGTAACATGCCCCCAACGGCAAAAGATCGTTATCCCGGTCCAACTAAACATTGACCGGCACCCAAAATCGTCCTAAACTAAAACAACATTTCGTGGATTGGGAACATGAATATCAATAAGGATGCGGAACGCATAATCGTCGAGGTTGTGCAGCGGCTGATGGATCGGTGGGCCACTACACCGGAGGCCGTGGAAGAGGCGATTTTTGACGTAATCTACCAGGAACGGCGCAGGCTCGAAACCGACCCCATGGGCACCACGGAGCAGGCAAATTTTTACGATATGATCCAGACCCAGGCCCTGCACGCATCACCCCAGCAACAGCGGGAATTGCTGCGGCTGATCATCGAACGATTTGCACGGGAAATCCAGGGACATTTCAACCCGGTGGTGTACAAGGTCGCTACCAGCCTGGTGCCCACGGGGCTCAACGCGATGCTAAATACACTCAGCCCCATCCGGCTGGTGCAGGGTATGCTGGGGGATGCGGAAAGCCTGGCAAACCAGGCCAGGTTGCGCGGTGAAACCACATTGCTGCAAAAACTGGCAAAAATGGGCACCATCGTACTGGTGCCCACACATTCGAGCAACCTGGACAGCGTTCTGGTGGGCTTTTCCCTGTACAAACTGGGTCTGCCGCCCTTCAGTTACGGCGCTGGTCTGAACCTGTTTGCCAATAAATTGTTCGGTTTTTTCATGCACAACCTGGGTGCCTACAAGGTGGACAGGCGCAAGAAGGCGGAACTGTACAAGGATGCGCTCAAGACCTACGCCGGGGTCACCATGGAACTGGGTTACCACAACCTGTTTTTCCCGGGGGGGACCCGAAGCCGCAGCGGCGCTGTTGAGCGCAAACTGAAAAAGGGATTGCTGGGTGCGGCCATGGATGCGTACATCCACAACCTGACCGCTGGCAAAAAGAACCCTGACATTTTTGTCGTACCCTGCACGATCAACTACCAGTTGGTGCTGGAGGCCGCAACGTTGATCGATGATTACCTGAAGGCCGAGGGCAAAAGCCGGTACATCATCGAGGACGACGAGTTTTCGAGGCCGAAACTGGTACTGGATTTCGTACGTAAATTGTTCAGGTTGCAGTCAAAGGTGGATATCGTGTTCGGCAGGCCCATGGACTTGTTCGGTAACCCGGTGGACGAATCAGGCCAGTCCCTGGACCGCTACGGGAGGCCGATTGACCGGACACGGTACGTGCTGATAAACGGTCGTCCCGGTTTTGACCTGCAAAGGGACCGTGAATACACGAACGAACTGGCAGAGGCCGTTGTACGGCAATACATGGAAAATACGGTGATAAAACCGGTCAACCTGGTATCCCACGTTGTCATGCAACGCCTGCGCAGGGCCAATCCCCAGATGGGGCTTTACAGGTTGCTACGCACGGGCGGCAGGCAGGAGAGTTTTTCCCTGAAGGAGGTTTACCAGGAATTGCAGTCGGTCATGGAGGCGTTGATGGAGGAGGCCAGCCAGGGCAAGGTGGTGCTGGACGAGGCTATCAGGGGGATGGACCCGGTCATGGTGATGGGCGAGGCGCTGGCACACATGGAGGTCTTTCACACCCGGCCGGCATTGATGCGACGAGGGGACCGGTTGTTCCACCATGACCGCAACCTGCTTTTGTACTACGGAAACAGGCTTGGTATGCACTCGATAATGGATGGACAGGGCAATGTCTGATAGACGTTTTGACGTGGTCGTTGTCGGGGCCGGCGCATTCGGAACGACACTGGCAACGATCCTCACGCAGGCTGGCAGGCGGGTACTGCTGAATACGCGCAGGCAGGAACAGGCCGATGAAATCAACCACAAACACACGAACGAACGCTACTCGCCAGGTTTCAAACTGCCTAAGAAACTGGTGGCCGATACGGACCTGCACGGGGCAATCAAACAAACGGACCTGGTGTTGATGGTTGTGCCCTCCAAATACTTCAGGCCGGTGGCACGGGCCGTGGGCGAGGTGATCCAGGGTGACCAGGTCCTGCTGCATGCCACCAAGGGCATCCAGATCGAACCCTTCAAATTGATGTCGGACATCCTGCACGAGGAGACGGTTGCATTAAAGATAGGCGTGTTGTCAGGACCCAATTTGTCCCGTGAAATCATGGCCGGAAAACCGGCGGGTGCGGTGATTGCATCGAGGTTCGACGAGGTCATCAAGCGGTCCCAGGCACTGTTCGAGGGCAGCCTGCTGAGGACATACGAGGCCAGGGACGTTATTGGCGTGGAGGTTGGCGGTTCGTTCAAGAACATCATTGCCCTGGCTGCTGGCGCGGCGGACGGTATGGAACTGGGCGATAACCTGAAGTCCCTGTTGTTGACACGGGGGCTGACAGAGATGATGCGCTTTGGGACGGCCCTGGGCGCAAAGCCGTTGACGTTCATGGGGCTGGCAGGTATCGGCGACCTGATGGCCACGTGCGCTTCACGTTTGAGCCGGAACAACCAGGTGGGCTACAGGATGGCCAGGGGCGAGTCCCTGGAGGAAATCCAGGCCAGCACGAACCACGTGGCAGAGGGCGTGACCACGGTAAAGGCCGTGTTGAACCGTTCCCTCGAACTGGGATTGGACCTGCACGTGGTAAAAGGTGTGTACAAGGGATTATACGAGGGTTACACGGCACGGGAAGCGATGCAGTGGATGATGTCGGGCAAACCGGGCAAGGAAATCGACATAGATGTACGGGGCTGCCTGTGAGGTTCCTGCACAGAAAAAAACTCTCCACCGATCTGCATTACCCGTTGAAAACATTCATATTTCGGGAATTACCAGCGGATTATGTGGACGTGGTACACGTGTGGGACGTGGACAAGACATACCTGGATACACATTTTTCTTCGATGCGGGGTATGGCCCGTATCCCGGTGGAATTTTCCGTGGACAAGCACCCCATTGCGGGCATGCCTGCTATCCTGCGTGGATTGAGGTGGGGTGGCGGACCTGCCTACAAGGGTGTACCCATATTCTTTGTAACGGCCAGTCCACCATTCATGCAAACAGTACTCCGGCACAGGATGACCCTGGATGGAATCGAATACGACGGCCTGTTGATGAAGGACTGGGCGGGTTGCATAAAGGGATTGCGTCCTGGCAGGCTGCGGGAGCAGTTGGGGTTCAAGGTTTGCGCCCTGCTCAGTTTGAGGCTGGCCAGGCCGATGTCCTGGGAGTACCTGTACGGGGATGACACGGAGGACGATGCCAGGGCATACGCCCTGTATGCCAGGCTGATTAGTGGCGATTTGTCCGCCGGTGAAATGGAACAAGTGATGGCGGATAACGGGATCAAAAGGGACGACCGACGGTGCATTTTGCGGTTGACGGACAGGCTTGGTTACGTGACAGGACGTGTGCACAAGGCCTTTATTCACCTGGAAAACGGGCATTCACCCGAGTCCTTTACCGGGCTTGGTGATGTGGTGGTGCCTGTGCAGGGTGCAGTGCAACTGGCCATGGCCTTGTTTCAGGATGGACAGATCACGTTGTCTGCGACAAAACGCACGATCCTGGCCTGTTCGGGACACCCCAGGTGGAAGTTGACACCCTCCATGGTCGAAGATGCGATCAAACGCGGCCTTATCACCGCAAAATCCTGGCATGCACTTGAGCAAGAGACGCGCATAGCGCAACAGTGAGGGCAGATGTGGCCGTTGACCTGGGATCGCCGGCTTCCAGCCGGCCTTTTCCGTTGGCCGTGGCCGAGACCGTTGGCCGTGGCCGTGGCCGAGTGGTGTGCGGGCCGCCAGAGTGTGTTTAAAAAGTCGTTATGTTACCCAACGTACAATTTGTCTTATAACGTAACACTCTGAATTTACACAATATTCGTAGGGGCAGGTTCTAAACCCGCCCTGAATTTGCCATCAAATCAACATCCTCGGACTCGCCCGCATTTTCCGTGGCCGTGACCGTTGGCCGTGACCGTGGCCGAGACCTTCCGATTACAACGGAAGCCTTCCCGAAGGCCCGCAGGGCCGTCCCGCAGCAGCCGCAGGCTGCGTCCCGAGACCCGACGCCAGAGGCCCGAGACCGAGACCGTTGACCGTGGCCGTGTGGAGCGCAGG
>WGCQ01000064.1 GCA_015493765.1 Deltaproteobacteria bacterium | reverse complement strand
TCTTCTCCCAATACGCGTGTGACTCGTATGCATGCGTGATCCCCGAACGCTTATCCGTCTGATATACGATACCCATGTTTCATCCTTCAGGCTCGTCAGGTATCACTATAACACATAACGATACAAATGCAATAAAATTACAAAAAAATCTTGGTTCTACATGTGGTTAGCCGATTACATTGTTATGAGTCACCGGGAATAAAGGATCCTCCCAAATCCTTGACACGCCAGGCCGCCTGGATTAAAAACAAGGGGATGTTTATTGAAACAGGAGCCTTATGAAAGGGATTATTCTTGCCGGGGGGGCTGGAACCCGGTTGTACCCGTCCACCAGGGTGATCACGAAACAACTGCTGCCCGTGTACGACAAGCCCATGGTGTACTACCCCTTGTCAGTGCTGATGCTGGCCGGTATCAGGGACGTGTTGATCATCTCGACGCCACAGGACCTGCCCAGGTTCAGGGATTTGTTCGGGGATGGGGCGCAACTGGGTATGCACTTCCAGTACCGGGAACAGGCGCAGCCCAGGGGCATTGCCGAGGCCTTTATAATTGGGGCGGACTTCATCGGTGACGACGGGGTATGCCTGGTGCTGGGCGACAACATATTTTACGGCGCCAACCTGGGCCAGATACTGGAGGATGCGGCCGGCGCAGCCCAGTCTGAACACGGGGCCACGGTGTTCGGCTACTACGTGCGTGACCCGGAGCGTTTTGGCGTGGTGGAATTCGACACGGAAATGAACGTCTTGTCCATCCAGGAAAAACCCAAGCATCCGAAATCCAATTACGCGGTTGTGGGCCTGTACTTTTATGACAGGCACGTGGTCGAGATCGCCGGTTCGTTGAAACCGTCGGCCAGGGGCGAACTGGAGATCACGGACCTGAACAATGTTTACCTTCAGCAGGGCAGGCTGAAGGTCAGGCTGCTGGGACGTGGATTTGCGTGGCTGGACACGGGCACTCACGAGGCCATGCTGGATGCAGCCAATTTCGTAAAGACGATCGAGCAACGCCAGGGCCTTAAGATAGGCGCAATCGAGGAGATCGCATTCAGAAAGGGCTTTATCGGCCGCGAACAATTGCTAAGCCTTGCCAGGCCCCTGGATAAATCGGGCTACGGAGGATACCTGCGCAGGATAGCCGAGGAAACCTTATGAGAAAACTGCAAAACATCATGGTCACAGGCGGGTGCGGGTTCATTGGCAGCAATTTTATACACTACCTGTTCGAAGATACCGGATTCGACGGCCGCGTGATCAACGTGGACAAACTGACCTACGCGGGAAATCCGGCCAACCTGGTCCGGATAGAACAAAAATACGGTGGAACACGCTATTTTTTCGAGCGTGTTGACATCGTGGATTTTGATGCCCTGGACGCGGTGTTCGATAAATACGACATAGACACGGTGATCCACTTTGCCGCGGAATCGCATGTGGACCGCTCCATCCATGGGCCCAAGGCATTTATCCGGACAAATGTCCTGGGGACGTTCAATTTGCTGGAACAGGCCCGCAAGAGGTGGCGGCCCGGCGACGGAAGGCATTTTCACCACATATCCACGGACGAGGTTTACGGCAGTGCAGAGCCGGGGGACTATTTTTACGAAACCACCGCCTATTCCCCGCGCAGCCCGTATTCCGCCAGCAAGGCCGCGGCTGACCACCTGGTGAGGTCGTACGCCAACACCTACGGCCTGTCCACCACGGTCACCATTGCCAGCAACAACTACGGGCCGTACCAGTTCCCGGAAAAACTACTGCCCCTGATGATAAACAACATGCTGGAAGAAAAGCCCCTGCCTGTTTACGGCGACGGGATGAACGTGAGGGACTGGCTGTACGTGGGTGACCACTGTTCTGCCGTGTGGATGGTGGCTGTACATGGAAAATCTGGCCAGACCTATAATGCGGGCGGTGAAAACGAATGGACGAATATCGAACTGGTGCAGCGCCTGTGCGGCATCATGGAGGCCAAAACCGGCAAAACGCCAGGACATTACAAACGCCTGATCACCTTTGTAAAGGACAGGCCCGGCCACGACAGGCGGTACGCATTGAATTGCGACAAGATCAAAAAGCAGATCGGGTGGAAGCAGTCCGTGGATTTCGAGGAGGGACTGGACAAAACAGTGGACTGGTATCTGAACAACCGGCAATGGGTGGAAAACGTGAAGACCGGCGAATACAGGGAATGGATCAGGAAAAATTATTCGATATGAGGTGAACTATGCCTTTTGCGTTCAAGACAACAGAAATGGGCCTGGTAATCGTAGAGCCCAGGGTGTTTCCTGATGACCGCGGTTTTTTCATGGAAACATACAAAAAAAGCGAGTTTGAGAAACACGGGATCAACGTGGATTTCAAACAGGAAAATCAGTCCAAATCCGTACGGGGGACGCTAAGGGGGCTGCACTACCAGGCACCTCCCATGGCACAGGGCAAGCTGGTGCGTGTGATAGAGGGCAGGGTTCTGGATGTGGCCGTGGACATACGCCGGGGATCTGAATTTTTCGGGCAGTGGTACGCAATCGAATTGTCCGCGGAAAACAAACTGATGTTTTATGTGCCTGAGGGCTTTGCACACGGTTTTTACACCCTGTCGGATACTGCCCAACTGGTGTACAAGGTAACGAACGAGTATTCGCCGCGACACGAACGCGGGATCGCATGGAATGACCCGGATATAGGAATAAAATGGCCTGTTGACGGGCCGCCATTGTTGTCGCCAAAGGACCGGGAGCATCCGCTGTTGAAGGATGCGGAGGTGTTCGAATGATCTGGCTGGTCGGTGCACGGGGAATGCTGGGTTCGGATATCCGGGCCGAATTGCTGCACAGGGGCCTGGAACACAGGGCCACGGACATGGACGTGGATATTACGGACCCGGGGGCAGTGCGTGGTTTTGTCAAGGGGCTGGGCAAACTGGATTGGGTCGTGAACGCCGCGGCCTACACGAACGTGGACCTGGCCGAAAAGGAGCGGAACAAGGCATTTGCAATCAACGCCGATGGTGTGCGTAACCTGGCCGAAGTTGTATCGGGCATGGGGGCAAAAATCATCCATTTTTCAACGGATTACGTGTTTGACGGCCGGGCGGACAGGCCGTACAAGGAAGGCGATCCCACCAATCCACTCGGGGTTTACGGCCAAAGCAAGGCAACGGGCGAGGAAAAACTGGTTCAGGCCACTGACAGGTATTTTATTTTCAGGATCAGTTGGTTGTACGGTCCGAATGGCAAGAATTTCGTGAATACGATGCTGCGCCTGTTCAAAGAACGGGACAGGGTGGACGTGATTAACGACCAGGTCGGCGCACCCACGTACACCGGCATACTGGCGTCAAATGTGGTGGATTTGATCCAGGCTGACAGTCGCCAGTTCGGCCTGTACCACTACCAGGATCGGGCCGGCGATGGGATTACATGGTTCACCTTTGCCCGGGGGATCAGGGACCTGGCGTTGGAGGCCGGGTTGATCGCCAAAAAGGTCGCGCTGCGACCCATCACCTCGGACCAGTATCCGTTTGTGGCGGCCAGGCCCATGCATACGGTGATGGACACCACCAGGGTACGGGAGATGTTGGGCTTCAGGATCAAAGACTGGAATGAGGCGTTGAAACAGTATATTGA
>WGCQ01000063.1 GCA_015493765.1 Deltaproteobacteria bacterium | reverse complement strand
GCAGCCATTGACACCCTCCGACCGCGGAAGTTGTTTAACCCCTGGCCAAAAAGGGAAAAATGGAGGTTTCTATAGTAGTTTAAGAAAAACGCAAAAAATTATTACAGGGGGCTTGACAACCCTCTTCTATAAGAGGGTGTTGATTTGATGGATTTAGTGACGAATTCGGAAATTTGTCTGTTTTGTAATAGTTTGAAATACAAAGATAATTTAAGATGCCGGCTGATGCCGGCGATCCCAGGAGGGACTTTGTAACACCCTCGGTCTCGCCTGCTTGCAACCCAGGCTAATTCCGGAAGACCCAAAATTGTTACCGGTAACCTCTGAACACACGGGACAAGATGTCCCCCAGGATACCCAGTTTGGACCTTGCAAAATCCAGGGCCGCCGGGTCCACGTGTCCAGGCGAGGCGCAGTGTATCCCCACCGCATTGCCACCGAACGCATAATGGCCTATGGCAAGCCCTCCCACGGCAATGTGAGCCACTGCCACACCGCCCAGGGCCAGGTAACCGAGCGATACCCCACCAACAGCCACTCCACCCACCGCCATACCGGCAACGACCACAAGTCCGAGTCCCAGGCCGCAAAGGCTGAGCAGGCCCAGTCCTATGCCACCCAGTGCAACGACTCCGATAGCAATACTGCCAACCGCGATGATACCCCGGGCAACCATCTTTGGGTGCTCCGGGTCGGCCCCGTATCCCATAACCACGTGTATTAGGGGCCAGCCCCATATGGTGGTCCTGGACTTGTATTCGTATCCGATTATTATGCGCTGCCCGCGGACACCATGTTCGAGCCGATTTATCCTGGCCTTCAGTTCTTCGATTTCATGGTCTTTGTCATCCATGGTCGCCCTTTGTGAATTCCCCGAATATCTCTTTGAACACGGGCAAGGCCCTTTCGATTACTGACTTGTCCGAACACAGCGAAATCCGCATGTGTCCAGGCCATGCAAACCCTGTACCCGGTGTGACCAGTACCCGTTTTTTCTGTAGCGCCCTGACAAACAGTGTGTCATCCTGGGTGGGTGTTTGCGGAAAGACATAGAAGGTGCCATCGGGCTTCACAACATTGTATCCGGCCTCTTCCAATCCTGTTAGCACCAGGTCCCTGCGTTCTTTGTACGGTGAAAAATCCACGTCCACGTGGCCTGCCTCCACGATCACACGCTGCATGAACGCCGAAGCATTGACAAAGCCCAGGGTCCTGTTCACGAACGTGGCCCCATCGAACAGTTCCTTGCCGTCCTGAGCCTCCGGGTGTATTGCCAGGTAGCCGATACGTTCGCCCGCAATGGAATATTCCTTGGAGTACGAGTAAACAACTATCGTATTCTCGTAAAATGATGCCGGCGATGCGTACTGAAGCCCATCGTACAGCAGGGAACGATACGGCTCGTCGCTGATCAGGTAAATCGCCCGGCCCGTACGCAATGCCCCCCATTGCAAAAGTTCCGCCAGGTCCTTGAGTCCATCCGCACGCAGCATCCTGCCGGAAGGATTATTGGGTGAATTTATGATGATTGCACGTGTCTTTTTTGTGAGGTGCTTTTCGATCTCCTCGAGGTCCAGACCGAAGTCCTTGCCCGCCTTTGCCACGACCAGTTTGCCGCCGTGATTGTCAATATAGAAACGGTATTCCGGGAAATAAGGGGCAATAACGATCACTTCGTCCATGGGTTCCAGGATTACCTTCAACAGGACGTTGATCGCGCCGGCCGCACCGGCAGTCATCACAACCAGGTTGGCATTGAACGGCAGATCCAGCCGTTGTTTCAGGTCCTCTGCAACCCATTCACGGGTGGCCGGAAAACCTGAATTGGGCATATATGCATGGCAGTGCTTTGGGTGTTGCGATGCCACCTTCTGCATGGCCTCAAGTACCGCAGCCGGCGGGTCCAGGTCAGGATTGCCCAGGCTCAGGTCACTGACAGCATCCGCACCAAAGCGCTGTTTCAAACGGGCGCCCTCTTCGAACATTTTGCGTATCCAGGAACCTTCGGAAATCTGGTTGGAAACCTTTCTTGTTATTGCCATAAACTACCTCTTACGTGTTTGCGCAGACAAAATTCTCCTTTTAATGTCGCATGCTTTGGTAATACAGTCAAGGTCCGAGGTTACCCCCAATTACCTGTCTGAATTCGGGAGTCGGGCATTTTTGTGGCCGTTGACCGTGACCGTGGGCTGTGGCCGAGTCCGTGGCCGTTGACCGTGGCCGAGAGTTTCCGGTTACGACGGGAGCCTGCCCGCAAGGCCCACAGGGCCGTCCCGCAGCAGCCAAAGGCTGCGTCCCGAAACCCGAAGCCAGAATTCAGTGACCGTTGGCCGAGTCCGAGTCCGTATCCGTGACCGTTGTCCGTGGCCGTGGGGTTCGGTGGTGGAATCGGGTGTTTCAGCCCTCCTGGGGTGTGTCAGAAATCTTCCTGAAATAGTCCCTCTTGCCGTGATTGCAAGGGCAGGCCGCTGCGCGGTTGCTTTGCAACCCTTGTCAATCGCTGCAAATCGGGACTGCTGGGAAATTCAACTTTGACACACACCCAGGAGGTCTTATGAAACACAAATCCTCGAACTTCCAGGCACTCACGGTCGCAACACAGGCGGCCACGGCCTGTATCGAACTGGCAAATCACGTGCAACACCCCTTTGGCGACGTGGTTTCGCAACTGCAACGGGCCGCATTGTCCATGCCGTTGAACCTGACGGAAGGCGCGGGCAGGCAGGGCAAGGCCAGGCGAAATTTCTATCGCATCGCCTACGGTTCGGCCAGGGAAGCGAAACAGATCGTGGAAATCCTGGCAAACCTGAACCTGGTGGATACCACGGAATACGAAAAATGCCTGGAACTGGTGGACCGGGTTTGCGCCATGTGTTGGAAATTGACGCGGTGAGGGGTGGCCGTGGCCGAGTCCGTGGCCGTGACCGTTGACCGTGGCCGAGTCCGTGGCCGTGGCAGACGCGGTTGCGGTGTGGTTCGTGGTGGTGAGGAGGCTGGCGGTCCACAATGCAGGACATGCACATGGACCATTGTTATGGCCGTGGTCTTGAATATGTCTCGATTTTCCGGGCGGCCATGCGTTCGCCCTCATAGATGGCCTCTTTATGCATGGCCTTCAATAGATCGGGGCGGTATTCGTTGTTTACGAACAGACACCAGGCCTTGGAAATATATGCATCAAAGCGCTGGAAATGCGTGGGCAGTAACGACGGGTCTGGCAACAGCGCACACCCGCGGGCAAACCGGCCGCGATCCAGCATCTTTCTGGCCAGTGCATAGGCCGTGCAAGGACCGAACACGAAGTCCCCTGATGTGCTGACGGGGGGCATATAGACCGAACGCATCACATTGCCGTAAAAAGGACCGGCCTCCGCGGCCATGCATTGCTTCAGTGCAACATCGGACCAGTCCACACCACCCACCACCGTCCGAGGGGGCAGCAGGTCCATCAGGTCTGCCGGCGTTCGGATTAGGGGCGCGGCAATGGACATGGCCAGGCTGATTACATCCGGGTCCGCGGACGGCTGGTACTGCCCGGACAGGTACATGGCGCCTGCCTGTAAATCGCCGGCCAGTACCTGTAACAAGGCCTCGAAGGCCCGCAAACGTGGCGTAGGGCTCAATTCGTACAATCGCCGGGTCAAATCCAAGGCTTCCTTGAGCCGACCATGCCGGAATGCAGCCTTGAGGCCCTGTTTCAACCTGGAGCGTCCTGTCAGGCATCGGGCATGCAGCACCCCACTGGCCGTGGCGATCTGTTCGGCCCTGTCAGCGAACTGCCTGGGCACCTTGTACGTTGATAAAAACCGTACCCATGCCTTGACCGCGGCATCCACGCCACCCGGGATTGCACTGTAATTGCCCTTGCGATACACGGACTCGACCACCTTGGCCCCGTAGTGGTCGTGCAGGAAACGCATGAACGAACCGGCCACGATGTAAGCCTTTGTGGGCGCGGCAGTGGCAAAACCCGCGAAACCGGCCAGGTCCCTGGGGTCGGTCACATGCCCCCCGGCCAGCATGGCTGCGGACCACTCGTGGGGTGAGAGGGGCGTGGAATCAAAGGCCGCTGCAACCGCCATGCCTTCGGTCAGGTCCAGCCTGGGCACAAGGCCGTCAATGGGTATATGCAGGAAGGTGCCACTGAAGCGGGCGGCAAAACAATGCGCCAGTTCGTGTTCCAGGATGATGTCACCAGGCTGGTACGGGGTGATGTGGACCTGGCCCAGCCAGACCTTTGCCACGTCCACACTGGCAGTGCCTGTGAGGCGGCGACTGGTTTCAGTATCAGGGTACAGGTAAACCGTGATCCGCCTGTGGTCCCGGACATGGAAATAGCGCTGGAGGTCGTGCCAGCGGGCCACCGCATCCTTTAACACAAACCTGGCGTACGCAGGGCTGGTTTTCGGGGAATAACGCAGCACGATGTTTTCGCACGCAATGCGGTGATTCAGGACCTGGCGGACCTCCTGCAACCGCGGTCTAAAGCCCAGGTAAGCACCTGACAGCAGGGCCAAGGGGACGATAAGCGCCACAATGACTGCGACTGATGCCCGCCGCAATACGCCGCGGCCCGTGGACCACAACCCGCCGGTGGCGCACAGGGCTGCAAATGCCGTAGTCACCAGGCGGTATGCAATATAGGGACCGCCTATCCGGATAGCGGTTTCGTAAATGGGCCCCGGAAAGAAACCCAAAAACGGGTTGTAAAAAAAGACCTGGGGTTGGAAATAAAAATACGCTGCATTTTCCAGGAAACTGGCTATCAAAAGCACGTAAAACCCGATGAATGCGGCACGCTTGTTGCGAAAAATACCGGCCATCCCAATGCCCACGCCCCAGGCAAAAATTGCGGATGAAACAGGCGCCATCAGATAAAAACCAAGGGAATACAAGGGGTTACACAGGCCATTGAATATCGAACCAAACAGGACGATCACCAACGGAATCAATGTCAGGATGGTGTCGTGGATGATACCTTTATAAATATTGTGCCTGAGGTCGCCAGGCAGGAAAAAGGTGACTATTGCGCTGCCGCCCACGGCTGCGGCCAGAGGGAGTGATACGGCTGCGCTGAAATAGTAGTCCAGGGTCTTAAAGCCTGGCACGAACAGCAGGACCACGCTCAGCAGGCCCAGGATGAGGCCGTCTGACAGTGTACGTTTTTGCAATTGTGTCAATTCAGAAAACACGTCAGCTCGATCAGTCCGTCCTCGAAGTGCTCGGTGCGTTTGAATCCAAGTGCCTTGGCAAAATGCAGGAGCCGCATGTTCTGGGGGTCCACGGTGCTGGTAAAATGGGTAATGCCCCTGGACCTTGCCACTTCGATCAATCGATTCAGCAACAGGCTGCCGAGACCCTGGTTTTGTACTGCATCACTGACCACTACCGCCACGTCGGCACCGTGTCCGGTCTCGTGCCTGAAATACCGGGCTACACCCAGGATTTCCTCTTCCTGATCTGTCCTTCGTACCGCAGCGATCGCCATTCTCTGGTCGTAGTCTATTTCCACGAACGGTCTCACCTGCTCATCCGTGATTTCATGGATCGGCGAAAGAAAGCGGTTGTACACGGATTCAGGACTCAACGTATAAAAAAATCGCTTCAGCAAAGGGCCGTCGGTGTGTTTGACGGGTCGCAACAGCAATTCCATACCCGTGCGTGTCACGACCCGTGTTTCCAACTCGGAGGGGTATTGGCTCATGCGTCCTGAGGTCCCTTTCCCTGTTTTTGCTTTGCGATTTCTTCCTCGCGCAGGATGCGGCGCAACACCTTGCCCACGTTACTCTTGGGCAGTTCATCCCGGAATTCGAACAACTTCGGGACCTTGTAAGGCGCCAGCCTGTCCTTGCACCACTGGGCGATTTCTTCTTCCGTAGCGGTTTCACCCGGTTTCAGCACGATGTAGGCCTTGACCGTCTCACCACGCCTCGGGTCGGGGATGCCCACTGCCGCGGCCTCCAGTATCTTGGGATTCTGGTAGAGGATCTCGTCGATCTCCCGCGGATAGATGTTGTAGCCGCCGGCAATGATCATATCCTTTTTGCGGCCCACGATAAAGAAGAACCCGTCCTCGTCCATTTTTGCAATATCGCCCGTGTACAGCCATCCGTCACGCAGCGTGTTCGCGGTTTCGTCAGGCCTGTTCCAGTAGCCTTTCATAACCTGCGGTCCGCGGACCACCAGTTCGCCGGACTCACCCACAGGCATCTCCTGGGTGCCTTCCTCCAGGTCCATGATCCTGGCCTCCGTGTCCGGCATGGGCACGCCTATCGAACCAACCTTGCGTTTGCCATACAACGGGTTGGCATGCGTCACTGGACTGGCCTCGGACAGCCCGAAACCCTCCGCGATCCTGCCACCGGTAATGCTTTCGAATTGTTTTTGTACCTCCTCAGGCAGGGGAGCGGCCCCGCTGACGCAGGCCTTGACCGATGATATGTCGTACTGCGAAATCTCCGGGAAGTTATTGACTGCTGTGTACAGGGCCGGAACCGCCGGAAACAGCGTAGCCTTGTATTTGTTGATGGACGAGACGATATTTTTGATGTTCCTGGGGTCAGGTATAAGCACCATGGTGCCGGCAAAATACATGGACAGGTTCATGCATACGGTCAGACCGAACGAATGAAAGAAGGGCAGGGCGGACAGGTTGACCTCGGCCCCCCGTTTTGCAGTGGACATCCATGCTGCGGTCTGCATGGCGTTGGCAGCCAGGTTGCCCTGTGTCAGCATCGCGGCCTTGGGCAGGCCAGTGGTCCCGCCCGTGTACTGGAATGTCGCCAGCGCATCAGGTCCCACCTTGTTGTCCGGCGGATTCGGCGGATACTTTTGCAGCATGTCCCGCATCCAGAATACGTTGGGCTCTGACGGGACTTTCACCACCAGGCCGGCCTTTTTTGCAGCAGGTGCAAACGGGAACAGGAGGTTCTTGGGGAATGGCAGAAAGTCCTTGAACGAGGTCACTATGACCTTTTCCAACTTGGTTTTTCCCAGCATGGGCCTGACCTTGTTGACCCAGAAACTGTCCAACAGCACCATGAATTTTGCCTCCGAATCGGTGAGGATGTGTTCCAGTTCGCGCTGGACGTACATGGGGTTGGTCATAACCACCGTGCCGCCCAGTCGCTGGATTGCATAGAAGGCTATCACGAATTGTGGTGTGTTGGGCAACTGGATCGCAATCCTGTCACCTTTTTGCATGCCCAGGTCTGTCAAGGCCGTGGCAAAGCGCAATACACTGTCCTGGAGTTGCTTGAATGTCATGCGGGCACCTTCAAAAATCAGGGCCGTCCTGTCGGGAAAATCCCGAACCGCTGAATCCAGGAAATCATTCAAGGTTGTGTCCCCGTAATCAATCGAGTGGGGAACGCCTTCGTCGTAGTTCTTCAACCAGATTTCTTTATCCATTGTCTTCTCCTCCTTTACGGACAGGTAATAATAACATGTTTTAACACGGGTGTGCAATAAATGAAAATTTACCCGAAATTACCTGACTAAATTCGGGACGTGACCGTGACCGTTGACCGAGTCCGTGGCCGTGGCCGTGACCGAGTCCGTGGCCGGGGTTTCCGGTGGCAACGGGAGCCTTCCCGAAGGCCCGAAGGGCCGTCCCGCGCAGCCGCAGGCTGCGTCCCGAATCCCGAAACCCGAATCCCGAATCCGTGACCGTTGGCCGTGACCGTTGGCCGTTGACCGAGTC
>WGCQ01000062.1 GCA_015493765.1 Deltaproteobacteria bacterium | reverse complement strand
GGATGACAGAGGACGATGCCAGGTATTTCATGCGTAGGGCCAGGCACGTATTCAACTGTGATATCGCGCCGTCCGCGCACTCGCGTAATACCCCGACCCGGGTCAGCATAACCGACGAATCGCCGGTGGAGGCCGAACTTCCGGAGATCAGCCTGGTCATGGGGGTAATCCTGGACCAGGACAGGGTTTCGCTGTTTTCCCGGTCTATGGACCGGCTTTTCGACATGTTCACAGGGGTTGAGGCCGCTGGTGTGTCGGGAGTCTCCGTTGTGGTGCTGAAAAACGGCGAGTTTTCAAAATCCGCAGAACGCGTTCTGGATGATACGGCGCGTGGGGCCCGGTCCAGGGGTGTGTCATGGGTACAGGACCATTCCGAGACCTACCTGCCCATATCCAGGGCCAGGAACAGGGTCCAATCCCTGGTCCGTACCGTGGCCGTGGGACTGACAAATCCGGTGGCCTGGATCAAGGACGATGAAGCGGTCTTCGAAACCCTGTCCTGGGACGGCAACCGCGTGGTCAGCAAAACGGACCGTGATCTGCCGGTCCTGTTCAGACGGCTGTACAGGGCGTACCAGGATGGACACCTGGATGTTGGCATAGGCGATGTTACAGGCGCGCCTCCCATACCAGCGGTTGCCACGCTCAGGACGCAATTGTTGGACCTGTATTACAATCTCGCCTTTGTCCTGGCCGGGCAGGTCGCAAACACGGACAACAACCTGGAACTGATGGAAAAATTCCCCGAGTACTACTACGACCTGTCCCACAGGCACACACAACACCTGGAAACCCCGTTTTTGTGGTCCGGGACACCGCAAAAGCCCAATTCGATGAGCATGAAAGATATTTTGAACACGATGGACCGCATTGTTGAAGGGAACGTGCCGTTCAGGCCGCTGTTGGCACCAGCGGGAATGAGGAATGTCGGGAACCTGGAGCCCACGGTCTATCGTGGCGGCAACACCCTGATTTTCAACATGGATGCGCTGAAACACGAAAACCCGGTTGTAAAGGTGAACGGCAAATACTCCAGGCGCAGTGACATGTTGTGGGCCGTTGACCTGGTCAATAACGGGTTCAGGGTGATGCGGGTGCCCGTATGGCTGGGACACGACCGCGAGGGGCAGGACGCGCTGGATTTTGACAAGCTCGTACGCGATATCTGGGGAGCGGCAGCCTACAAGGCCTTGATGGACAACTCATGCCAGTCCAGGGAAGCCTTTGTCCGCGCGTTTCAACACCGGGTCAGGGAACGGGTTGCCGAGGCAGTGGCCGCCTTTCACAGGGTCCTGGGGTTGTGCCAGGGAATTCGGAACCTGGTGCGCCAAAGAGGGTTCGGGACGGACCTTGCGGGGGTTGATGCTTTTACCGATCGGATGGCCGAACAGGTTATTCGGGGCCTGGCAGGGCTTTCGCGTGCCGTGGAACTCCAGGATGAAATGGCTGAAAGGCATTGGTCGGCAGTGTGCGAATACCACGCGAAGGAACCCATACATCAACCGGAATCGATGGAATCCCCGCTGGTTGCGGATGCCGCGGCCTGCATCCGCAAAGAACCGGGACACGAACTGCGGATGCTGGGCCAGGGCATGGAAGGTGTCGTGCTGACTGATGGCGTACAGGTTTTCAAATGCATCCGTAAATCATTGTTGGCCCCTGAACAACAGGCTTTGCTGACAGGGATCAAAACCAGGCAGTTGCCATGGCCTTTGTATGACATAAAGGATGCTCACGCCAAGGGGACATGGTTCGTGGTAACCTATGATTATGAACCACTGTGGCCATACCAGGGTGGGCATGGTACGGAAATCGTAAGGCTGATGAGGGCCTTCAGGCGGGCCGGGCTGATCAGCACGAACATCGCGCCATGGAACCTGATGGTCAACCGGTCCGGTACTGTCAGGTGCGTGGACCTGGGCCGTGACCTGGCGGTTTACGATGATTTCGGGTTCGAAAAGATGATGCGCAGGGCATGGCTGACATTCAAATTTGGGGACAAACTGTCCGTGGACGAAATGAAGCGATTGTTGCGTCTGACCATTCATACCGATGATTTTTCGGAAATGCGGGGGTTCGATTTGTTCAAAATGGCCGTGTTGGCCCCGTCCAAGGAAGACATCCTGGATTCATGGGTGATCAAGCGTTTTTACGGCAGGCCGTCAAAGGTATTCGATTACGGTTGTGGCAAAGGCAAACTGGCGCATTGGTTCCTGCGGCATCCGGACACGAAAGAGGCGGTGTTTTACGACCCTGAGTCGAATATCGAACGATGGCGAAACGGGGTGGTCAGGGCCGGTCCGGGTAAAACCGGGTTTTACCTGGCATCCGGTGTGGACAGGGACGATTTTGTCAGGACACACGCGGGCAGGTATGATTTGGTTTTGAATATTCTGGTGTTATGCGTGATACGGGAGGATGACGAATTTCAACGGGTGTTGTCCGACCTCAGGACACTGGTTACGCCCGGGGGACGCGTGGTGGTTGCGGTATGCAACCCGTTGCATGTACATGGCAGCACGCACATCCAACAACGCATTGTCCCCCCTAACGTCACACGGGATGATACCTTTGATTGGAAGAAAAAGGTTTATTCCACGGGAAGCCTTAGGAACGATTTCCATCGTCCGCTGGAAACATACTTGCACGCTTTCGCACGGCATGGCCTGGAAATCGAAGAGGTGTACCAGACCCCTGGGGTGAATACCGATACAATGCTGGCAGATTCGGATTTCATGGTGTTTATTTTGAGACCGATTCAAAACAGGAGGTAAAATGAGACCAATGATTGCAGTGATCGGTGGGGCTGATGATTCGGACACGACAGCAATAGATACGGCAACACAGGTGGGCAGGTTATTGGTGGATGCCGGGTTCAGGATCGTGTGCGGCGGCATGACCGGTGTGATGGCTGCCGTATGCCGGGGTGCCAGGTTGTCACCCGGGTACAGGGATGGTGATTGCATAGGAATTATCATGGATTACGATAAATCAAAGGCCGACCCCGGCATGGATATCGTAATACCCACGGGCATGGGGTATGCGCGAAACACCATTATCGTGGCCAGTGGCGACGCGGTGATTGCCATAGGCGGAGGCGCGGGAACCCTGTCGGAAATAGCCCTGGCATGGAACCTGGGCAAATTCGTGGTTGCAGTCGATTCAGCGGGCGGTTGGGCCAAACGATTGAGCAATCAACGCCTGGATCGGCGCAGGCCGGATAGGGTTGTGGCTGCGAAATCCCCGGCCCGGGCAGTGGAAATCGTGTCTGCCTGGCTGGAGTCGCGCTCATGATCGCCATTTGCCTGCACAGGGTTGTGCCTGAAATTCTGCCAGAAATGCGGCCTTACAGGCTGCGTGGCACTGTAATCACCACAAAGGAACTGGACAGGCTGATGCAACGACTGTCCGAATCCTTGACTCCCCTGCCCGTGGATACCGCCCTGTCCGCGCTGGGAAACCAGGATTTGAAAAGGGGGTTTTGCCTTACCTTTGACGACGGTTATAGCGACAACCTGGAATATGCCGCCCCAATCCTGAAAAAATGGGGTATCAACGCCCTGATATTTCCCGTCAGCGGCCTCCTGGACCGCTCCATGGAAATCCTGCCCGTGGATTCGTGGTACTGGTTGTTTGTCTCTGCTGCAAAACATCGATTTTCATTGAATCTCCGCGGATATTCAACTGAATTCAACCTGCAACACCCAGGATCCTGGACACAGGTAGTGCATGGCAGGCTAAAAGAACTGTTTTTGAGACTGCCATGGCCCGAAAGAAAGGCTAAAATTCGGGAATTTTCGCAGGTCTCCCAACCACGGATAAGTCAGGAAGAGTTCGCGAACGGGTTGTACCTGGACCAGGAGCAGATTAAAGGGCTGGTAAATGAATACGGGTGGCGGATCGGCAGCCATGGCAGGACCCATGCCTTTCTGGATACGTTAGACCCGAATGACCTCTGCCGGGAAATCGAAGGTTCTGTCGGATTCCTGGAAAACTTCCCGGGTTTCAGGCCGGTATTCGCCTATCCTGATGCCCGAATCTCACAGGATATACAGCCATGTCTGAACAGGGCCGGTATCAGGTTCGCCTTTGTGCTGGGCAACAGGCCTGTTACCGTATCGGACCCAGAATTTGCTTTGCCCAGGTACACATGTCAACCCTGAAATACCGCCCCTTGTTACTGTATCCTACATTGTCCTCAAATTTGACCCATAATTTTGGGAGAAATCAAGGACACGTAATCTCCACGCACACGTCGTGGCTGGCTCCGCCTGAACTGCCAACGGGGCAGGGCAGGGGGGCGCAAGTTTTGCCGTATCCATGGGCCTGGCAGTCCTTGGGCGCGGCGCATAAAGGCATACACCGGTAGTCCCTGGGCCACGAACCCATGGACGTGTCCACGCATCCATAGCCGGGCATGCAATCCGTATCATCCATGCACGAGGTGCACAAGGCAGGGGGCAGGCACAGGGATACCGTTAAGTTACTCAGTTTCGGCAGGATCGGCCTCGATACGCAACGCAATTCAGGACTCAATGCCTGGCATTGTGCGTCCGAATTGCACAGGACCGTGCATATTCCTGTCTGGGGCAGGTTTCCAGGTACGCACAGGCCAGTGGAGCACTTTACATGGCCGGTCCATGGGTCGCAACCCTGGCCTGGCAGGACCGCTCCAGGTGCAGGCATGATGCAGTACGATTTTATGACAGGGGATTTGGGGTATCCCTGGACCCGGGGACTGCACACCTGTGTCCCCGGGCAATCGCTGTTGATTTTGCAACTATTCAGACTGCTTTGGGGCGATACGGGCATGCATACGCCACTCAATATGTCGTCCAAGGGATTGGGTGTGCCCATGGACAATACGGACTGCACAGTGCACAAGGTCCGGAATACGTTGCCACCCTTGGCCATGAATGCAGGGCAATCCTGCTGAGTGGAGCAGGTAGCCGCACAATAACCGGTCATTCCCTGTCCGGGCACGGAATCCATGCACAAGCCCGATGCACACCAGGGGCCAAGGGACGTATTATTGCATTGTTCGCCCGTGGTCCCATCCGAGGGGGCAGGTGCAATACAAACCCCCTTTGATACAGGTGTCAGGCCCCCGTTTTTCGATTGCTTCAATACCACCACGTGCCTGCATACCCCGTTTTTGCATGTGGTATTGCCCGTACAAGTGTCCAGGCTGCCATGTACAGGGCCGCATGCGGCAAACGCCACCTGTGCCTGTCCCATATAGGGGACAATAGCCCTCAGGTCCTGTTGGTGCACGGTGCACAGTCCGAATGGGCAGTCCTTATCCGTGTTACATAACTGCGAGCACCTCCCGTCCAGGCACAAAGCATACTGGGCGCAAGGGTGCTGCCGGTCGCAGGCCTCGCCATATGACCGACCCCCATGGTGCCTGGGCTCGCATCTTTTGGCAAATCCCTGGGACCACAGGGCCGGCCTGCAGTAGAAATCAGCCGGACAGTCACTGTTGGTACTGCATGTCTTGCGTATGCAGATATTGAAGGCCTGATTCCCAAACAGGCTGGCGGGCTGGCACTGATACGGGCTACAGTCCGTATCCTTCTGGCATTTGCGTCCGTCAGGGCACTGTCCGTTATTGCAAGTGATGCCGGTGGGGATGCAATCCTGGTCAACACTACAAGCCCTGGAACACATCTTGTCCATGCAAATACCGCTTTTGCATGTGCGTATATCACCCTTGTCCGGGTCCTCGTTGCACGGTGCACCCAGGCCTCCATCCCCCCATGGCGGGGTACACCTCAAGCCCCACTTGCCTTGTACAGGTAGTGGAGTGCAATATTCCCCTTTTGTACAATCCGTCCGCGTTCGGCACGGTGCATACGTCGCATCCGGCAGACAGACACCGCCCTGTTGCCATGGCACGCATTTTGTGCCCTGCGGACATTCCTGCCCCGATTGGCCTTTGTCGGTCGTTGCCCCCTGGTCCTGCGTCCGGGTGCACCTTTGTGTGCATTTGTACTGCCAGCACGGGCCATCCCTGCACTGGTCGTCCAGGCACGCAGGCCATTCCGAATTCCTGTAATAACTGCCGGACATATAATCATTTTGCAGGTAGGGTTTGCAGAATTCGGTGGGCATACATGCCTGGCCAGGAGGCTTTTGCAGGGACCTGGGAATACAGGTACTGTGATCGTGTGCACAAACCGTGCCCGCAGGACAAAGGCCGCATACGCCCCCGCATCCGTCAGGCCCGCAAGACTTGCCATAACAATTTGGTATGCACACTTCGCCTTGCTGAGTGGCATCGGATGTTAAAGGCACCTCACCGACCGCGTCCCGGGGCATGGCCGCATCGTATTGCAGGACATCAACACCAGGCTGGTGTTGACCACCGGCAAAATGCGGCAGCCTGGGCAGGTCGCACGCAACGAAAATCAGGGCTGTCAATAAGACGAACCTCATATCGCAAGCATACCAGATTTTTAAAATTCCTGCCGCCGCTGCGTCAATTTCCTGTGGTGAATGTTGTCCTGACACCCAGGTTTTGCCCGCCCAGGTTGATGCCTATGACGACCCGGTATTTGGTGTCAGGCTTCAGCGGGTCATCGGGGTAAAGCGCCAGGTAAGGACGCATACCCTGCATAGCCTGCGGGTCCTTTTCAATGCCCACGTCCGTATTCGGTACGTTCGAAACGGCCATGTGCGGTACTTCCCACTGGTTGTCGAGTTCGATGATCTTGTGTTCTGTCCACTGGAACCTGCTGGAATCACGCAATTGCAGCGTAATCATTGTGCCGGCAGGGTAACCGTCCTTTGGCTTGGGTGGCTGGGGCGACTCGTAGCCTTCGAATTTTCTGGGCACACCAACAGCCCCGTCATGAGGATACAGCACGAACCGGGGTGCATTTTGTGGCGGCGCACCCAGGCCCAGGTCCATCACGTCCATCTTGCCGTAGGGCCAGGGACACGAGGACTGGCCAACGGACTTGCCGTAACCAATGACTTGTAGTCCCATGTCAAGTATCAGCAGCCGGTGGTACAACGAGTTTACCCATGCATCAACCGCCGGACCGGGGGAGGCAAAGAAGGCTATGACCTCGCCCACGCCCTGGCCGTGGTAACCCGCGGCAGCAGCCCGGTCCCAGGGCCACTTGCCGGTAAAATCGTCACCGTACGAAGGGTCTTCCTCGTGCGGGCTGAGCCCGTAGCCGTCGTATTCACGGCAGTGATTCGTCACAAAATCGGCATGTGCCTGGGCAGACTTGTTCAACTGGGCGGATTCATCCGCTATGGACAGGCCCAATTCCCGCCTGACCTTGTTCAGTGCCTTCAAGGCGGCCTGCTGGGCAGGGCTCGCGGAGGGCGGATACTTGCCCTTAATAACGGCCGTATCACCCTTCGTATCACCCGGATTGCCCGTATCCTGAATATTACCGGGGTCATGGGCGACAAAATTGTCGGAACCTGCGTAATTATCAGGGATTGTGCTGTCGAAACCGGGTGTATCGGGCGCAAAACCGTCCACCGGCTGGCGTCCCCCTGACTGGGCGCACGCCAGGGCCAGCACTACAGGCAGGAGCGTGAGCCAGCGCATCAGGCCTTGACCTTTTTGATTCCTTCCACCAGTGCGGGTACTGCCTTGAACGCATCCGCAACCAGGCCATAGTCCGCGACTGAAAAGATCGGTGCCTCTTCGTCCTTGTTGATTGCCACGATGACCTTTGAGTTCTTCATGCCAGCGATATGCTGGATCGCACCGGACAGGGCTATTGCGAAGTACACCTTCGGCGCCACGACCTTGCCGGTCTGTCCCACCTGCAGGTCATTGGCCAGCACGCCTTCGTCCACCACCAGCCTGGTCCCACCGATGGCCGCGTTCATCAAATCGGCCAGGGGTTCGGTAATCGAAAAGAAGAGTTTGCGTTTTTCCTCTATGGTGTTGCCACCGGAAATCAGGCCCCTTCCGCCGCTGACCACTATTTCGGCCTCGGTCAGTTCGGGGCGCTCCGATACATTTGCATCAAAGGCCACGAACCTGGCCTTTTTCGTTTCGGGCGCAGCGGAAAACTGTACCGTTTCCACCGGGCTTTCCGCAGAACCTGGCAGTGCGGCCTCGAATTCCGTTGCCCTGACACTGAACACGGCCTTCGGTGTCTTTACTGCGACCGTGGCGTATGCATTATCCGCCCACATCGGCCGCTTGTAATACACGTTTCCCCCGTCAGCCACGATGTCGATGACGTTGCTGACCATGCCTGCGTCCAGGCGCACGGCCACGCGTGGCAGCAGGTCCTTCAGCATGGTGGTGGCAGCACCGCACACCATGTCAGCGCCTGATTTTTCAACGATTTCGGTCACGGCCTGGGCGTACGGTGCAGCCAGGTAATGTTCCAGGTCGTCGCCCTGTACCGCCCATATCCTGGCGGCCCCAAAGGGTTTTGCCTGGGCCACTGCACCATCAATGTCCTTACCCAGCACCACCATATCAAAATCACCGCCCTTTGCCTGGGCCAACTGGCTTGCAAAGGTCACTGCGGAAAATGTCGCCTTCCGGATCTTGCCCTCAAACGTATCTGCAATTACAAGTATCTTTGCCATGTCAGCCTCCTTAAATAACCTTTGCTTCGTTGTGGAGTTTTTCGATCAGTTCCTCGACGGTCTTGACGAACTCGCCGCCCTTGCGCTCGGGTGGGGCCTCGAAGCGCAGTGTTTCGACCTTTAATCCCATGTCCACGCCCAGGTCAGCGGGTGTAATCTGTTCGATCTTCTTGCGTTTTGCCTTCAGGATATTGGGCAGTTTTGGCAGCCTGGGCACGTTCAGGCGCAAATCCGCGGTGATCACCGCTGGCATGTCCATTTCCAGGGTCTCGATGCCACCGTCCACCTCGCGTTTGACCACGACCTTGTCGCCGTTCACATCCACTTTGGAGGCAAAACAAGCCTGGGGCAGGCCCAGGTACTCGGCCACGGCCTGTCCAACCTGGCCTGAATCGCCGTCCACGGCCTGTTTACCGATGATAATCAGGTCGGGCTGCTCCTTTTTTGCCACCTCTGCCACGATACGGGCGGTGATGTCGGAATCCAGTTCCTCGTCCTTTGCCAGTACCAGGATTCCCCGATCAGCACCCACTGCCAGCGAGGTCCTCATGTTTGCAATGGCGTCTTCGGTCCCAATGGACACCAGCACCACCTCGCCACCATGGGCCTCCTTCAGTGTAACGGCCTCTTCCACGCCGTTTTCGTCAAAAGGATTTACCTTGAATTCGATGCCTTCGGTTTCGATTCCCGTACCGTCGGCCAGGACCTTGATTTTTGCATCCGGGTCCGTAACCCTTTTTACAGTTGCCAGTATTTTCACGGCTTCCTCCCTGTTTTTCCGTTGAGTCAATCCTAATTTTGGCCACAGGCCAACACTCCAAAGTACAGTTTGACGCAATTGATACGTTGTGTCAACCATAACCACACTGTTTATGGCAAAAGTCAATATGCGTTCCCGGTCCCAAATGACCGGACTAAATTCGGGTTAAGCAACACGCCACTCCAAGGCCCCCCTTCTACGGCCCCGGCCAACGGCCAACGGACTCGGTCAACGGACTCGGTCAACGGACTCGGTCAACGGCCACGGAAAAGGCCGGCAAGATGCCGGCGATCCCAGGAGGCCGCCTGCGCTCCACACGGTCAACGGTCAACGGCCACGGTCAACGGCCACGGCCACCAAATCCTTGTTCTAATCCACTGTATAATTTGCGTCATTGACATAAACAGGTCAAAGACATAGAATTTACCGATGAAACGCATGGTATTGACACTGTTTTGCGTCTTTTGCATGCTGCCTGCGGCATTTGCCCTGGAAGCCCCACAAAAGACACCGGTGTTGATGGTGCATGGCTATTTTTTGCCCGGTGCCGAGACCTGGCTGGTCCTGAAAAACAGGATTATCCAGGCGGGCTGGCCCAAGGACTACGTAATGAATCCCACCTTTAAGAACGTGGTGGGTTGTAACCCGGAACATGGTCGTGAAATTGCCAGGTGGGTCGAGGAACTGAAGGCCAGGACCGGTGCAAAAAAGGTGGATATCGTGGCGCACAGTATGGGCGCACTCGACGTACGTTACTACATAAAATACATGTGCGGTTACAAGAATGTCAAAAAGGTGGTGACCATTGCAGGGGCAAACCATGGGACCACGGTCGCATGCGTGGACCAGCTCAGTTGCGGAGCGGCCGAGATGTGCCGTTCCGCCGATGACTGGCAACACAACAGGTTTTTGAAGGCGCTCAACGCGTGTGACGAAACCCCTGGCGACATTTTGTACACCAGCATCTGGTCGGCCTACGATGAAATCATCAGGCCACCTGAAAGTTCCATCCTGCAGGGGGCCGAAAACATACAAATCCAAACAAAACCCGTGGGGCACGGTGGCATACTGGCTGTGGCCGAAACAGGCGACCTGGTGATCTATGCGTTGAAACAGGGTGGCAGGAACTATGACGGGCCAGGGTGGGAGTGCCTGAAATGCGACGAACCAGACGGGGAAGGTGTGGACGCGTCGGAGGTGTCGGACATGGCGGATACGACCGCGGAGGTTAACGGCGCTGACATGCAGGACCTGGATGCGGAGTCACCGCTGGATGTGCAAGCATGGGATATTGTAAGGGACCTGGAATCCGCCCCGGATATCCTGACCGGCCAGGACGCGCCAAAGGCCGATGCAGCCCCGGTTGCGGAAACGCAGGTGACCGGCGGGGAAAAAATCGAACAGGACATACATGCCGAAACGCGCATTCAGGACACCCGTATTGGGGGTGATGATACCACCGGGGCAACGACGTCACCGTCCGGTGGGTGTACCCAGGGCTCCGGGCCTGCTCAGGGCGTGGTATTGCTGTTTCTGCTGACCTTGATCCTGCTGAGGAGGCGGGGGTATTGAATTCCGAAATATTTAAGAGACCTGCGGTCCGGTTAAAGGCCTTTGCGATGTCATGTGTTGCCATAATACTGGCGATTTTGACAACCCAGGTCCTGGCCTCGCCTGCCATAACCCGGGGCATGCTGGCCGACATCAATCCGGTGGTCCGCTCAAGCGCGGCAAAACGCCTGAAGCATGCACCCTTCTATAAAATAGCGCTCGTGACGCAACAGGACCGCCCAAGCCATTATTCGGCGTCGGAAGATGTGGTATTCAGGCGTCCTGGCAACACAAAGCAGGTCCTGTTTTACCTGTATGGCAATCACCCTGACATCAGGAAACAGGGCGGTGGCATACGCATAAAACTGGTTCGGGTATGCGGTAAAAAGGCCGCGTTTCGTTTGAACACGGCCAACCTGTGGATACCCCTGGGCAACTGCGGTCGCTCGAACAAGGTGCGCATCCACATTGATTTTACCGGGCACCTGGCCAGGATTCACAAGGACCGCACCACGCTTTCCGGTGAGTTACTGAGGGAGGCCGAGGACATGTTGTCAGGCAGTCCGTCCTTTGAATTGGCCTTTGGGGCGTTTGCGTTCGGCCAGGGGTTTTACAATTTTTTTGGATTTTATCCGTTGCTTGCGTCCCGCGACCCGCAGCATGGGTGGGTGCCAATGAAACCCGGTGTCCTGGGTGATGCACCGGAGCCTGACCCCGGTTTTTACGACATGACCCTGAGTACACCAGCGGACATGACCGCTGCAATACCTGGCAGTATAGTTGCGCATCGCATGGACAAGGGATACCTGGTTACCCATGTCATGGCCGCCGGGTTTCGCCATTTTTCCTTTGCCTTTGGTCCGTTTGACAGGGTGCAACGTCGTGTGGACGGGGTAACCGTGGAGGTCTATGCAAGGCATGGCCTGGCAGGCAAGGCCGTGATTCTGATGGACATATCCGGGCGTGCGCTCCGTTTTTTTCAACGGCATATTTACCCGTATCCCAACCGCAGGTTCCTGGTGGTTCAGACTCCGTTGTCCATGGGAGTGGCAGGCCTGGAGGCATCCGGCCTGGTGTACATTTCATCCATGCTCGTGGAATCGCCGTCCGGCATGCTGGGGCGGTTGTTCGGTCCCGGGCTGCAACAGGTGTTGCCATTTGTGGTTGCCCACGAAACAGCGCACGAATGGTGGGCGCACCTGGTGGGCAATAGTACTTGGCAAGCCCCATTCCTGGACGAGGCTCTGGCCAACGAGTATGCCCTGTATTTTTTGCAGCAACAGCAAGGTCCCGAGTATTGTACGAACCTGTGCGGTAATATCCTGGCCACTTATGCGCTGGTGCGTTCCATGGGCTCGAAGGATGCACCCGTATCAACGCCTGCCTCGAGTTTTGGCAACGATATCTATGGCTACCTGGGCGTGGTGTATGCAAAGGGTGGATACATGATGGAGTTGCTGCGTCACCTGTTGGGAAACCGCGAATTCGATCGCAGGATGCATGCTTATGCCGCCCGTTTTGCCTTTGCCAAGGCCTCGGACAAGGACCTGCAATCCGCCCTGGCACCGGCAGGCCCGGCCAGCCGCGTGTACAAGCGCTTTGTGTATGGAAAAAGCGGTGACCAGGACATCTGTCCCCCCGGGCTTCTGTACCTGTCAACGTGCATGAGCCATTGTATGACCCAGTGCCTTGAGTCGCCCGATAGTTTTTGGAAACACAGGGAATAAGGAAACAGTCATCCAATCCAGGCCCACGGCCACGGAAAAGGCGGGCGGGAAGCCGGCGATCCCAGGAGGCCGCCTGCGCTCCACGGCTTTCGTTTTCACCGGGATCACACGGCCACGGCCAACGGCCACGGCCACGGTCTCGGTCAACGGCCACGGAAAAGGCCGGCTGGAAGCCGGCGATCCCAGGAGGCCGCCTGCGCTCCACGGCTTTCGTTTTCACCGGGATCACACGGCCACGGTCAACGGCCACGGTCTCGGTCAACGG
>WGCQ01000061.1 GCA_015493765.1 Deltaproteobacteria bacterium | reverse complement strand
TCGGGACGCAGCCTGCGGCTGCTGCGGGACGGCCCTGCGGGTCTTTCGGGAAGACTCCCGTAGTAACCGGAAACCCCGGCCACGGCCAACGGTCACGGATTCGGGCCTCTGGTATCGGGATTCGGGACGCAGCCTGCGGCTGCGCGGGACGGCCCTTCGGGCCTTCGGGAAGACTCCCGTAGTAACCGAAACCCCCGGCCACGGCCAACGGTCTCGGTCAACGGCCACGGCCACGGTCTCGGTCTCGGCCACGGCTTCATTTTTTACCGAACCCCGCATCATGTTGATATTTGGGACAAAACTTTTTGACTCGATTTATTTTTTTTGATAGCCTTGCAAAGGCCTGTAAGTCTAAGCCATGTTGAGGCTGGAATGAAGCAGAAACTCAGACAATACGAGCTGTACAATCTATTGCGAACCCTGAAAACCAGGCAGGCTACGGGCTTACTTATGGTTGAATCCGGGACAGGTGTGTTCGAAATATACCTGCGCCAGGGCGCGATAGTGTACTTGCATACTGCGGATACGGAACGCTCGTTACCAGCCTTTTTGCTGAAGGCCGGTTTGATTGAAAAGGGTGTGCTGCGCAAGGTTATTGCCCAGGCAAGGTCAAAGGGCCAAGGTTTCGAGGAAAGTGCTATCGAGTTGGAGGTTTTTACAGCAGAGGAACTGGCAAGGGCCAAATCAAACCACCAGAATGCCTTGCTGGCCTTTGTGCTGAGTCTGAAATCCGTTGATATCGAGTTAAAAGAAAAGCCTTTGCCCCCTGCCTTGAACACCATGCCCGCAATAGACCCGTTTCCAGCACTTTGCCATGCTGTGGCTGCCAAGGATGATAACAATTACATGCGTTCCATCCTGGAGCCCATGTTGTTGCAAGGGTTGCGAATTGATCAGAAGGAATTATCGAGGCGTTTGCCTGTGCTGAAATCCTCTATGGGTGACCACGAAATACTGTACTGGCTGCAAGAAGGCGATTTTGGCAAGATTACGGTTACAATTCTTGAGGATGATACGGCATTAAGGATACTGTTCCTCCTGTACCTGGATGATATGCTGGGCACATCGGAGCCTGAAACTGACGAGCAGCAGGACGAGATCATTGCATCCCTGGCAGGTAACCTGTCAAAAATGATCAAATTGAATTACTACGAGATCCTGGGCGTAACTATCGATGCCCCCTTGTCACTGATCGATTCCAGGTATAAATCCCTGAAAAGGCGTTTCTCATCCACCCGGTACGAGGGCACACATTACCAGGACAAGGCAAAAGACCTGCTCAAACAGATTCACGAGTTGTTGGACAAGGCCAGGAATACACTGGTGGATAAAAACAAGCGTAGCAATTATAACCGGTTGATGAAGATCGACAGTCCTGCCATGACCGAACGGCTCGACGCGATGTTCGAGGCACAGGCTTTATTTGAAAATGGCCTTAAAGTCATGGATTCAGGGGCTTTCAATGATGCGGAATTGTTATTCAAGCAAGCCGTGGAGACCTTTAAGGATGACATCTTATATACGGCTTACCTGGTCAAGGTCAGGCTGCTGTCCTGTAGGGGTGATTGCAATCTGGATGAACTACGGGACGCCTTGAAAAAGGCGCTTCACATGAACCCGGAACACCCGGAAATACTATACACCATGGCCCAGTTGGAAACCAAGGCCGGCAATGCCGAACAGGCCATCAACTACGCCAGGCGGACTCTCAGTCAGGACCCTGAAAACCTTGATGCAAGGGCCCTGTTACGGATACATACTTCCTCGCCCGGCTCCATATCCCTGGGCAAGGGTTCAAAGATCCAATGGCAACGAATTTTTGACGTTATTAAAGGCGGAGGTAAACGATGAGTGATGCCAAAAAAGGTGCAAAGGCCTATGTGTTGATCGAAGGGACAGCGGGCAGAATTCACAAGATACTGGATGAAATCCGTTCGATCCCCGAGGTCGTGTCCTGTGATGCCGTGACAGGCCAGTATGACATCATTGCCACGATCAATGCAAAGGACCTCAATGCAGTGGCCCAGGTCAGTTACGCCAAGATCCAGATGATCGAGGGCGTACTGCGGACGATCACATGCAACGTAATCGACATATTATAGGTTTTGCCCGGTAAAACTTCCCGGCGTTCCGGTTATCGAACGAATTCTATGCGGTCGATGAACTCAGGGTGATCGATAAACGGATTCCGATTGTTTTGTAATTTTTGGATTCGATCGTTCCGTGTCCGTTCGTTTGCATCCGGTGGATCCTCGCGGTTCCATTGCTTTAGCACCTTTTCCGTAACCTTTGGATGAGTGCTATCAAATACCCTAAGGTCCTTTTTATAGCGCAGTGCAAAATACAACACGGCTCGTGCGGCGTTGCCTTTGTGTGCATCCCTGGGTTCAAATACGCGTACACCACTGCTGTCGTGGCCTAAGTAACTGAGGCACCCTTCCGGATGGCCCGGAAAATGGTCCGTACAATTCGGATTTACGCCAAAATCCTGGTCTTTGTCCGTTACAATACCAAACGGATAGTTGCCCCTGGCCGAGTTCGCCCTGCTGTTCGTTGGATACAGGTGGTGGAGGTCGGATTTTGCCTCACCTTTAGCCCCTTTGCTTTGTGGCCACGTGTGTTCCACGTTAAAGGCGCTACTGGCCTGGGATACAGGCACTTTTTGCCCGGTGTAAACCCCTGTTACATACCCGTTGTAATTGTCCACGTAGTGCTTCAACTGGTAGGATGCTTCGCTATAGGAGATGCTGTGGTATCCTGTTGTGACAATGGCGTACAGTCTGGCCTTCAACGCATCGCCCTTCAGATTGCCCAGGCCTGCATATATGCCGGTGTATTGGGTATCCCCACTGCTGTCGGAGACCCAGGTTTCGTCGCCAGTCGCAGTTGTATCCAGGTCGGTTATGTCCCAGGGTTCGGTCCCATCCAGGCGGTCCAAACGGTCCGATGCTGCATCCATGTCATATACACGGGCGTCCGTATCCCCCGTGTTATGGATGGTCGCATCGGCATCCGCGCCGGAAGGGATATCCGGCACAGGGAATTCGGATATTGTCGCATCAATATCCGAATGCGGCATCAACAGTGAATGTGAAGTACAGGCAACAATAAAGACCAGCGAGGTTAAAGTAACAAAGCGCAACATAACGGGATTATATAAAAAAACATTCTTAATAACAACATCTGATTAACACGAGGGATCTTCGATGTGAGGTTATTTTTAGAACACGTTGTTTATCAAAGCATTGCAAAATTCCGGGTCAAAATCGCCCATTCTGACAAAACGCGTGTACAGGGGATTAGGGTAAGCATTTGGTGACCATAGCAGCGAATTTACATGCATTCATAGCGCTTTTTGAATTGCAAGATTTTTTATTGATATGCGTTGCATATCGGTTACTGGGTCCGACTGTGTCCCTGCCTCCCTGATTCCTCGCCGGCC
>WGCQ01000060.1 GCA_015493765.1 Deltaproteobacteria bacterium | reverse complement strand
ACCTTTACGCCGAATTCCATGGCCTTTGAAAAGCCGTACACCAGGTACAGGGTCATGTACGGCGAGGGCGGGCCGCCGGGGAACCAGGGAAATGCGCCAATTGACGTCTGCATCTTGCGCAGCCTGGCCAGTGCGGCGTCGCGCTGGGCCCGGGCAATGACCGGGTTTAGTATGTTGATCAGGTCGTCTTTTTTCCCGCCCTGGGCTTCGTTCAGCCACGGGGTCTCTTCCAGTTGCATCCTGCGGTTGGGGTCCGGCTGGTCCCAGCGTTCCAGGCGCGTCTTGCGTTTCGACATCTTTTCGGCCATGCGTTTCAGGGCCGGGTACTGGTCGAAAAACGAGGTCATGATCCCGGTGCACACGAACCGGTTCAGGGTCTGTTCGGTGCATTCGTATGGATAATGCACCAGGTAGGGCAGGGCGGACAACACGGCATAGAACAACTGGGTGTCGATGGTTACCACCAGTTTTTCGTTGATCCTGGTGGGGTCGTCCGACCTGGCCAGGTCCTCAAACCGCATCACCCGCTTGCCCTGGCCCTTGATGGTCACGAAACGCGACTGGGCCAGGTGGATCCTGCCGGGCAGCACGGGCACCGGTCTGACTTCCCCGTCGCTGAACGCACCTGCCGTGGCCACGGCCTTGACCGCCACGATGCGCAGGCCTGCGGGCACGTGCACCGCAAACGACAGGCTGGTCCCTGCGTTCGGCTTGATTGTAAATGCCCGGTTTTTCGCCTGTTTCTGACCCAGGCCGAATGCCTTAAGCAGGCTCTTGCCCGTGTCCGGGTCGTAGATGCTCAAATCGAGTTTGCCTGCCAGTTCGTGGTTTGTTGCATTGTTCACCACCACCTTCAGCACGGCACGGTCACCTTCCCTGAAGAAACGCGGCACGTAGGGTCGGACCATCAGGTCCTTGACGGAGCGGGCCTCCTTTTTCACGAACCCGTACGACAGGTCCGTGGTGATCGCGTGTACCCACACGTCCCAGGAGGTCACGGAATCGGGCACCGTGAAATCGATGGCTGCGGTCCCGTCCTTGTCCGTGACCAGGTGCGGCAGGAAAAAGGCGGTCTCCGCGAAGTTCTTGCGGATTTTCGGCCTGGGTGTCTGCTGCACTAACGCGGCGGGTGTTACAACGGCCTTGCGAGGCATACCGTTTGCGCCTCCTCCGCCCCTGCCCGTGTCAGCCAGCGTCTTCTCACCCACAGGCGCCGGCCTGGGCGGTGCGGCCATGGGCCGTGCGGCACGTATCGCCCTGGGGGCACCCTTGCTTCTGAATAGCCTGCGGCCCCTGAGCCCAGGACCTCCCACGCCGTAACCATAATAGAATTTCAAACTTGCATGGCTCAATGACGGGTAGGACACAGTGCTGGCCATATCAGTGACATTCAGCCATGAAACCCTGGCCAGGCCCAGGTTGAAGGATGTGGGCGCGCCCATTGAATGCGACGGATACAAACCAAGGGGCGAAAACGGCCTGTGTGCCGCAAACAGGTCCAGGCTGCGGTCGTACATGTATGCCAGCAATTCGGCGGATGCCACGGCCGTATCCTTTCCGCCGGGCCCTGTGACCCGGACCAGCCAGTGTTCCTTTTGGCCGGGCCGCAGCAGGTCCCGGAAGGTCGAGAATTTCACCTTTAGTTCGTGGTTGTCCCAGGGTACGAACACGCTGTCCGTGAAATACATCACCTGGTGGTCCCGGACCGCGGTCAGGGTGATGCCGAATCCGCCCCGGTCCCGTTCCCGCACCGGTATTTCGATCAGCGTACTGCTGCGACCTGCGACCAGGTCCATGTATTTTACGGCCTTTCCGTCCCGGTACAGGGTCAGGGTCATGGCCTGGTGCCGCAGCCCGGACAACACCAGTATCCTGGCCTTGTGGCCCACGTGCACCGACCCCTGTTCCACCTTCATCAATGCGGCTATGGGCAGCCTGGTGTGCCTGCCTGCCACCACGAATTCACGGGTCACGGTACTCGGCGTGCCAAAGGCATCCCGGGTTTCGTATTTCAGCCTGTATGCACCGGCCTTCAACGCGGGCAGCACCAGTTCGGCCTTGCCCTTGGCATCGTGTTTTACCGTGCCCGTTGCCACCCGGGGACCGTTTTTCCATCGCTTGAGTACGGCATCCGGGTTGTACTGCGTGTTCCACCTGGGACGGATCAGGTCACCTGGCGTATGGAAGGCCTTTTGCGCGCCCGGCCTTTGAGGTAACGGCAAATCAGCGGGCAACACGGCCTGTTTCGGCCCTTGCAGCCTGAACAGGGTCCACTTGCCCTTGCCCGGTGCGGGCGTGCCGTTCAGGTCGGTGCGCAGCAACAGGACATGCCCGCGCCTTGCGGCAAGCAAAAAATCCTTCTTCATCACAATGGAGGCCTTGACCGCGGAAAATCCCACGCGCAGGACCCGGGTCGCCGAGCGGGTTTCGCCGCCTTCATCCGTGACATCGGCCTCCACCCTGTATGTGTAACTGATTGATTTGTCAATATTTTCTGATGCGGTCGGTAGGAATTTGACCACGAATTGCCCCTTGTCATCCAGGCTGGTTACGCCTGTGGCCATGACCTGGTCGGGTTTGCCCGCACCAAACCAGCCCCAGTAACTCCACCACCACGGAAACACAGGTGTCCGGGTCACACGCCAGCGGACCCGACCGCTGGTTACCGGGAGGCCGAAATAGTATTTTGCCCTGCCCACCAGTTTCACGGGGTGATTCAGCCGCGCCGCCTCTTTCGGGCCTGGGATGGTCACCTCGAAGGTGGGGCGCTTGTATTCCTCGACCTTGATGCGGATTGAGCCGTTCAAGGAACTTCTCAACAGCCACTGGCCCAGCAGGTGCCCGGTGGCAGGGATCCGGAATTCACCGGACGCGGTGCCGAATTTATTCGTGACCACTGTTTTGGATACCACGGTCTTGTAATTCCTGTCCACCAGGGATACCTTGAAACGTTTGCCCGCCAGGGTGTGAAAACGCCCCTGGCCGCCCGAATATGCGATGGCCTTCCACAGGACCTTCTGGCCCGGGCGATAGATGCTGCGGTCCGTGTAGAATATGGTGGAGCGCTGCTGGTATGGGCGCCTTGGACGGTAAAAATATAGTCTCGTGGCATCGAGCGTCACGTCGCCGCCCTTGCGCGCCACCACGAATGACGGCCTTGAGCCTGGCATTCCTGACAGGGTCACCCTGCCGGCCCGGTTCGTTGTGCCGGAACTGATGACGTGGTGCCTGGTACGCCAGTCATAGATGTACAACCGGACCTGCGCCCCTGCCACGGGCTGTCCCGTGTCCCCGTTTACCACCGCGGCCTTCAGCTTGTTTTCCTCTACACTGCTTTTCAATACCAGGTGGCTCAGCACCATGGTGGCGGACTCCAGGAAATTCTTTTCCCTGCTGAAATCCTTGCGTGCCGAGGCCACGACAATGTACAGCCCCAGTTTCTTCATGGGAGGGGTCACGTAAACCCGGTGCATACGGAAATCCCTGGTTGCAGGCAGGTTCACTGACCATTGTGCCACGGGTGTTTGATGTGACATCATGTGAATGACCTCCCTCTCCCCGGGCAACAGGTTCCAGTCGTTGGCCTGTGCGATCCTCTTTTGCAGGTCCATGGAGTACGCCCTCAGGTACACCTTGCGCAGGTTTTTGTACTGCAGGGCCATGGAACGTTTTCCCGGTGCATCACTATACATGGCATGGAGTCTGAAGTCCGGGGCCTCGATCCCCCGGATTATGGCCAGGCAGCGCTGGCCGCCGATGCTTTTCGGGTACAGTTTGTATCCCTTTTGGGCAATACTGCGGGCTTGGATTAGGGAATCCGGCTGGCCCATGTCGCGGACAAAATCCGCCAGCATCGCGTAACCGACTGAAACCCATGGATATTTTTGCATCCCGGCCAGGCGCTTTTTCAGGTCCTCCCGGATCAGTTTGCGGGCCTTTTTTTCCTTGAACGCATCGTGCAGCCGTTGCAGCCTGACCAGTCGGGCCTCGAAGGCAGCCGGTTTTTCGTGCCGCCCGGCGTGCCACTTTTCCAGGTCATCCAGCACAAAGGCGATGCGTTTCAAGGGGTGAATTTTCTGGTTGTCGATTGCGATGTTTTCGGGTTGTGGCCCCAGCAGGGCCTTCACGTCCAGTGCCCACACATTGTTGTTCTGGGCTGCACTCCAGGTGTTGGTGTTTGACAGGTTACGTACAATCAGGTAGGTCAACGCATCCCTCAGCGTAGGCCGGATGCCTTTCGGGTAATCGTTGGGTTCGACGAATTCCTGCAAGGCGCCCACGCTGTACCGGCCCAGGACCCTGCGGTTTTTCCATACACGCTTCAGGGCCGCCATGGCCTGGCCATAGATCTGGGACCTGGTCCAGTGCTTCAGGTCCACCTTTTTCGTGGATACCACGCGTTCGCGACGCCCAATTTCCCACGAATAGGCCCTGGCATAGGTCATCAACGTCCTTGCATAGTACAGGTTCAGCACGGCCCTTGCCACCGGGTCCTTCGGCCACTTTTGGTCCATCAGGAAGTGCACGGCCGTCTCATATCCGTGCAATGCTATGCGCAAATCGGTCCACTCCACCAGGCAACGGGTCCATTCCTGCACGTCGCCCTTGTTGCGGGCCTCATGCAGGCGTTTTTTTACCCACTTTGCAGCGGCCTCGAGTTTCTGTTCGTCCGTCAGTTTCCTGAATTGTTTCCACGCGGCACTGCGTTTGCCTGTCCACCCTGCCACCGTCGCATGCACAGTGGCCTGTGTGCCCGCCTGCGCCGCGGCCTGCCTGTTTTTCGATGGATGATGGGCCTTTTCCCGGGGACAAGCCGTAAAAAGGGTCAACACGATAAACAATCCAAATATCCGCCAGGTCGAATGCATGTAAACTCCTTCAGCCATTTCTTTTAATACCTTAATGCAATTTCGTATCTCCTGTCAAACCCAGCGGTCGGGTCCACAAATTACCTGATTGATGGACTCGTAAAAAGTCCGATTTTGTTCATTTTGGTCTCTATACTCCTTTGATTTTTTAGATATAGATTTGCAGATTTTGATTTATTAGGAGTCCATTCTGACTAAATCCGGCAGTGAAACTGCGCCTGACGGCTCGTTGTCACGACCTGCGGCCGTAGGGAGTGCGCCGCAAGAGGCCCATCTACGTTGTGTTTGCACCCATTTGATGCTCGACGTACCGTTAGGACGCCTGCGCGGGCTTGACTCCGCGCATCTGAACCCATTTCGTCGTACTTTGTACTCAAATTTGACAGGTAATTTGGGGGGCTTGGCATCAATTTATATATCTTTTGCATATTTCATGTTATAATTTTCGCGGTCTGATAGATAGAGGCTTGATATGACAGACGAAAACCTGTTTGAGTCATTGGTTGGCACGATCGTTAAATCGATTGTGGATGACGAGGACGCTGTGCGTGTAAGCGTGGTGGAAGGCCGGATGACGGTGTTGATAGAACTGAACGTGGACCCGCGGGACAAGGGCAAGGTGATTGGCAAGGACGGCAACATGGCCTGGGCAATCAGGACCATTGTGACCAACGTGGCCACACGGTTGAATAAAAAGGTGGTATTACATATAATCGACTGAGCTGATTTCATCATTGATCGGCAATCCGTATCTGATGGAGGTTGAAACATGCGAAAACTGAATCGAATTGTACTCTTGTTGACTGCATTTTTGTGGATCGGATGCACCCCGGACATTGGACGCAATGACAAGGCCTTCAAGAGTTCCGTGTACCCGGTTTTTGACCCTGCCAATGCAGTAATTCCCATGCCCAACGACCTGTTGCTGAATACGGATACGGGTATGGTGGACCTGCCGCTTGATGGTATGGGCCCGGCAATGAAGGAGTTTACTGAAGACTACCTGAACACGCTGGACGGATTCCTGGCTGATCTGCCACTGACAGTGACATTTTCCAATACCCTGGACAAGGACACGGTAAACGTCAATACCATAAAGGTATTCGACCTGTCAGACAACATGAAACCAGTGCAAGGCTTGAAATTCACGTTTGACAACAAGACACTGGTCCTGACGATTGCACACCCGTATTTGCAATTGGGACACAAGTACGTGGCGGTCGTGACCACGGATGTGAAAGACGCAAAAGGCCGGGCAATCAGTTCCGGCATGATGTTCAATTTCCTGAAATCCAAGGACCCGCTGGTACACAACGGCCAAAGCCTGATTCCCGGTGCCGACTTTGCCGATGCCTCCCAACTGGATGCGATACGCAAGGGCATGCAGCCGCTGTTTGACGCCCTGTCCAAGGCCGGCATCACCAGGGACAAGGTTGCAATTACCTGGGCATTTACCATAACCAACGAGGCCAGGCTGGTGTTTGACCCGGATAACGCCAAAATACCCTTGCCCAATGACCTGTTGATGGACCCCAAAACGGGAAAACTGAATTTTCCCCTGCCCCAGGGCACGGATTGCAGCGACCCGAATACGATTAAGGCCCTGGCCCCCAAGGACCAGGTTCGGGCCTATTTCTTTTGCTTTATGAACAGCCTGGACGGTTTTTCCGTGACCAGTACGCCCCAGATGTCCTTCGAGGAACCCGTGGACCAGTCCACGATCAAGGGCGGGGTGAAATTTTTTGACCTGGACAAAGTGAACAAGGACATGACGCCACAGCCGGTGGCAAAATACCAGGTGGATTGCTCGGACAAAAAATGCGATGGTCTGACGATCCACGCGGGCCTGCTGAAACCGGGCCATCGCTACCTGGTGGTTGCGACCAAGTTGTTAGGTGGCAGCGAAGGCAACAAAACGTACAGTTTTATTCCCGCCCCGGCCATGGAACTGATGATGCTGAAATCCCCGTTGTACAAGGACGGTCACAGCACCATGCCGGATGTACTGGACGATGCAAAGGCGGCCCAACTCGAGCCGTTGAGGGCCATGTACCAGCCGCTGTTGGACAGGCTTTCCACCACGATAAAGCGCAAGTCGATCATCGGGTTCTTTACGTTCACCACCACGTCCAGTGATGAGGTGATCTTCGACCCCAATTCCGGTGTCATACCATTCCCCAACGATTTCCTGGTTTCCCCGCTTTCAGGCAAGGTAAACCTGCCCATTCCCGACGACGCATCCGATGCGATCAAGGGTACACTGCAACAGATCAACAAACTGGACGGCTTTTCCACGTACACCCCGATCCAGGTTACGTTTTCCAGGCCCATTGACCTGAAGTCCATAACCCTCGCGGATTCGATCGTGGGGGTGATGACCGCTAACACGTCGGTCGTTGATCTGGGTGATGCCCAGGATGTACAAAAAAATCCACCGGACGCATCCGCGTTACTCAACATGAAGGTCCGGGGACCGAACGACCTGGCGATCAGCCAGCAGGGCACGACCTTGATCATGACCCCAAAGAGCGGTCACCAGTACCTGCCGGGCCATGAATACGTGCTTGGCCTGAAAAAGGGTATCGTCAGCCAGGACAAGGATGCGAACGGCAAGCCCTATCCCGTGGTGCCTGCCGCAATATCGGTGCTGTTGCGTTCGCCATATCCCCTGACCGTGGGCGGCAAGAACTGCCTGCCCGAGGTGCTGGCCGACAAGGATGCCATGATGCTGGAGATGGCGCGCAAGATGTATTTTGCCCCCCTGTTCGACGCACTCGCCACTGCCAAGATCAACCGTGACGACATCGATTTGCTGGTGTTGTTCAGGACCTTGAATACGGCAAAGCCATTGAAGAAACTGGTGGATGAACTGAACAACAAATTGCCGACCGAGGGGACCACAACACTGACAAAACCCGGGGACAAGCCCTTTGATGACTTTTTCGGCAGCAACAAAACGGACCATATCGAGACCGCATGCATCGACTGCACGTTCAAGGGATACCTGCGGCTGAAGGCCCCGGACCTGAGCGACCCCAAGCACCCGGTCTTTGGAAAATTCGACACGAAATTCCGGCCGGCAGAATTCAAATACGTATTCGTGCTGCCAAAGGGTACACCGCCATTCAAGGTCCTGTTGTTCCAGCACGGACTGGGTCGGGACAAGTCTGATATTGCCATGTGGGCCGACGAGTTGGCCGAACACGGCTTTGCAGCGATTGCAATCGACGCGCCTTATCACGGCGAGCACCCCATCAACATCGATGGTACGGGCACCGGGTTCTTCAGCCCGGACGTGTTCGCGGTGGCGGACAACGTCCGCGAGGCCACACTGGACCAGGTCCAGGCAATAAACTACGCCCTGAAGGTCCTGCCCGACGTGTTGAAGGTCCATGGCTACCAGGATGTGCTGGATACGTCCAAGGCGTATTACGCCGGGATCTCGCTGGGTGGTATCATCGGCGGGGTGACGTCCAGCGTTGATACGGACATCCGGAAGGCCGCGATCATCGTGGGTGCGGGACACATGACCAGGATTTTTATGGACACGGCAAACCAGGCTTTCAAAAAACCCATCATGGATACACTGGCTGCCATGGGTATAAAACAGGGAACACCGCAGTGGGACCAGTTCTTCATGCTGGCCCAGTGGGGACTGGACATAGGCGACCCCATAAATTTCCTGTCCAGGCCTGTTGATGGTATCCCCATGGACTATTCCCAGCGTTACATCGTGGTGGAGGCCCGTAACGACGGCTTCGTACCGAATTCGGCGACCAACGAGATGGTGGAAACCATGAAACAGTGGGCATCGAAGCCTCCGGTTTTCCACGTCTATCCAAAGGACTCCCAGGAATCCCTGTGTCACGGGTTCTTCCTGGAGGGCTGCGACCCGTGCAAATGCGCAGTGGATAATTGCTCTTGCCCGCATTACAAGGACGCGATGAAACAAGCACATCAGGACGTGCTGGACTTCCTGGAGAATTAGGAGGATGAAGATGAAGAAACTGTTGATTGTTGCAAGCGTATTGTTCAGCGTTTCCCAGGTCCGGGCCGCGGGTTTCTATGTGGGCGAGCAGTCGGCTGTGGCGAACGGCATGGCCCTGGCGGTAACCGCAAAACTGCTGGACCCTGGTACAATATCGTTTAACCCTGCGGGTATGGCCTTTTTACCGCGTTTTCACGTCAGTGCCGGTGTACTCGCCGCGATCCCGGTATTCAAGTTTTCGGACCCGAACGGGGTGGACCCGTCCATGACAGCCAGCAAGAACCCGGTGTGGGTCCCGCATTTGTATGCCACATATACGTTTCTGAAAAACCGCCTGTCCCTGGGCGTGGGCTTCAACGTGCCCTACGGGCTGGTGGTGGCCTGGCCCAAGGGGTTTTCCGGCGCCGCCTACTCCCGCAAGGTGGACCTGCGGATCATGCACCTGTACTTCGGCATTGCATGGCGGTTTGCAAAGCACTGGTCGATTGGGGCGATATTCAAGGCCGCCCCGTCCAGCGCCGTGTTCAGGCAGGACTTCCAGGTTGGTACGGACAAGGGCACCATGGCACCGATGAGCGCCCAACTCAGCGGTTCGGGCTGGGGCTTTGGCGGTGGCATAGGGATCATGGGTGAACCGTTCAAGGGCTTCCATATCGGCGTATCCTACACATCGCGTTTGAAACTAAAACTGAAAGGCGATGCACACTTTGATTTGCCGGCGGATTTCCATGATTTTTCGATCTTCCATGACCAGGGCGGCGGGGCCACGTTGTGGACACCTGACGTGATCGCCGTGGGTCTGGGCTATGACATACCAAAGGCTCCGGTGTACATCGAGTTCGACTACAATTACACGCTGTGGTCCGTGTACGATGAATTGCCTGTTACCTTTGACAACGACCCTTCAGGCCAGCTCAGCAAGACATCCAAAAAGGACTGGCACAATACGTCCACCTTCAGGCTGGCCGTGTCATGGAACGTGATCCCGGCATTGACACTGCGCCTGGGTGGCGGTTACGACGTCAGCCCGGTGCCTGACAAGACCCTGGACCCCATGCTGCCGGATGCGGATCGTTTCTTTGGTGCATTCGGGCTGGGTTACAACATCAAAAAAATCGGCCTGCGTTTTGACCTGGCATATACGTTCGTCAGATTCCTGACCCGTACGGTAACGGCAAAGGACGGCAATCCATTCCCTGCCACGTACAAGGGTATGGCCCACCTTGTTGGCCTGACTGTCGGTTATGCGTACTGACCTGTTCCGATGATTACAAACAAGGAAAAACCCAAAGTCCTGCTGTGTGATGACTATGTAAAACTGGCAAATTTTATCACCGAGCAGCTGTCCGCCGAGGGATTTGAGGTCGAATGGACAGGCACGGGACATGAGGCCTTACAAAAGATCCGTGAAGGGTTCGTGGGCGTGGTGCTGCTGGACGTGAAACTGCCTGACATGAGCGGGCTGGAGGTGTTCGAGGGGATTCGCCAGATGGCCCCGGACCTGCCGGTGGTGGTTATTACAGCCCACGGCACCGTGGATATGGCGGTGGATGCGGTCCAGAAGGGGGCATTCGATTTTATTCCCAAGGGCCAGGACCTGGTGAAACGGTTGAAGATCAGTTTGAAGAATGCCGCAGAGCGCCTGTCCATGACCTTGCGCCTGAACCAGTTGGAAGGTCAGGTCAGGGGCCGTACAACGTTTCCGGATATTATCACGGAAAGTTCCAGGATGACCAAGGTGCTGACAAGCATCAGGGAGGTCAGCGGCAGTGATGTACCGGTGTTGATCACGGGCGAAACAGGTACGGGCAAGGAACTGGTGGCCAGGGCAATACACTCCAACAGTCCCAGGCGGGACAAGATATTTTTGCCCGTAAACAGTGCCGGCATCCCGGAGGGCCTGCTGGAAACCGAGATGTTTGGTGCCGAAAAAGGGGCCTATACCGGTGCGGTACAGGCAAGGCGTGGTATGTTTGAACTGGCGGATGGCGGCACGATCTTTTTGGACGAGGTGGGGGAATTGCCCTTGTCACTCCAGGCAAAATTGTTGAGGGTATTGCAAGAGGGCAAGTTTCTGAGGGTTGGTGGCAGCCGTGAAATATCGGTGAATGTCCGGGTGATTAGTGCCACTAACCGGGACCTGCTGAAGGAGGTTGAGGAAAAACGCTTTCGTGATGACCTGTACTACCGATTGGCCGTATTTCCCATTGAAATACCGCCTCTGAGGGAGCGAGGAGAGGATATAGTGTTGCTGTCCGGCTATTTTTTGAAGCAGTTCAGCAGGCAGGAGGGCAAGGAGGTTCACGGTATAGAACACGAGGCGTTGGAGATCCTGCGAAATTATTCCTTTCCGGGTAATGTCAGGGAATTGCGTAATATCATACGGCATGCGGTCCTGGTGGCAAAGGGCAACATGATTACGGCACAGGATATTGACAAGGAATTCCTGGCCAGGCGCGAGGGTTTGCTGGCCAAGGTGTCTGACAGCATCGGGGAACGGACGAATTTGCAGGAATTCATGAAAATCGCAGTGCCAGGGTCGGATTACGTGGCAAAACTGGACAATGTGGTGGATGCCTACATCGAACGGGTGCTGGAGGTGCTCGATGGCAATGTCAGCAAGGCGGCCAAGGCGTTGGGTGTAACCAGGAGGACGATCTATAACAGGCGTAAAAGGGGACATAAGGCCAACTAAACCGGGTTGGATTTGGGTGTGTACCCAAATGACCTGTCAAATTTGAGGACAAAGGTTGCAGAAAGTGGTTTAGATGTAAGAAGTTGAGCCAATTTGAGCGCAGGCGTACTAGCGGTACGTTGAGCATCAAATTGGTGAAAATGACGCAGCAGATGGACCGCTTGCTGCAACCGTCTGCCGAATTTAGTCAGGTAATTTGGGTGTGTACTTGCCTTGATGTCTTTTGGGCGTTAAAATCATACAGCAGGAGGCTCTTATGGAAGTTAAATATGCTGCACTCACGGATGTCGGTATGAAAAGACCGCACAACGAGGACAATTTCCTGGTCGATACGGATCACCAGTTGTACATTGTGTGCGACGGTATGGGCGGGCACGAAAAGGGCGAGGTTGCGGCCGAGATTGCGGTGACCACGGTCAAGAAATTCTTCGAGGAAAACGACAAGGACCCGCTGGTTACATGGCCCGTGGCCGAAAACAATGAAAAGTCACCCCTGGAACAGGAGTTTGCAGCGGCCATACAGGCTGCCAACTGGAACATATTTCACGAATCGCAAAAGGGACACGGTGCCCGCAAGATGGGCACTACGATCGTGGGGCTTGCGGTCGGTGAAAAGACCATGATCGTGGGCCACGTGGGGGACTCCAGGTGTTACAGAATACGCAACGGGGCGATTGACCAGATAACAGAGGACCACAGCCTGCTGGCGGACTATATCAAGCATGCGTCCTTGAGCGATGAGGAGATAAAAAATTTCCAGTACAAAAACATCATCCTGCGCGCCCTGGGCATGAAACAACGGGTGGAGGTTGATACCGAGGAATTTACACCCGAGGTTGGTGATATTTACCTGCTTTGCACTGACGGTTTATCAGGCGAGGTGGAAGACCCGCAGATGCTTGAGACCGTTGTGAATCATGGTGATGACCTGGATGCCGCTGTGCACGAATTAATCGACAAGGCGAACAAGCACGGGGGCAGGGACAATATCACCGTGATCCTGGTACAGGTAACGGCAGTGTAGGCATGGCAGAAAAGGGAAAAAAAGACCCGATCCAGTCCACGAATATTGAAAAACCGGTACATCATAGCAAAAAAGACAATGCTGGCGTAAAGGAGCCGTCCCTCGAGGAAAAGGTAATGGCCGTGGATACCAGTGCTGCGGTCAAGGCCGATGCCCTGATTGGAAAGGTCATTGCCGAACGTTACAAGGTGACCGCGCGTATAGGCGCAGGCGGCATGGGAGCCGTGTACAAGGCCAGGCAAGTTGGCATGGACCGCAGTGTGGGCATCAAGGTCATGCTGCGGGAATACACCCAGGACGAAAGGATCGTCAAGCGTTTCAAGGTGGAGGCACTGGCGGTTTCCCGGTTGAACCATCCGAACACGGTACGCATCTATGACTTCGGCCAGATGGATACGGGCGACTTGTACATCGCCATGGAGTTTTTGGATGGCAAGCCGCTGGATTCCGTACTGGACCAGACCGGTCCCATGTCCGTAAATACGGCACTACACATCATAAAACAACTGGCATCCAGCCTGGCGGAGGCGCATTCCAAGGGGATCGTTCACCGTGACCTGAAGCCGGAAAATATCTTTTTGGTGACCGTGGGTAACGACCCGTATTTCGTGAAGGTCCTGGACTTTGGCGTGGCAAAATTGAAGGAAGGCGACAAGCGACTGGGCACGTTGACTCAGACCGGTGCGATCTTTGGGACGCCTAAGTACATGGCACCCGAACAGTGCAGGGGCAAGGAGGTGGACGGCAGGACGGATATCTATGCCATGGGCGTGATTTTGTACCAGTTGTTGACCGGACAGGTGCCGTTTTCAGGTGACAGCCCCTTGGCAATCATGCTGCAACACGTGCAAAACAAACCAAAACCTCCGACCCTGTTGAAACCGGAACTCGACATTCCAAATGAGGTCGAGGAAATCGTGATGAAGTGCCTGGAAAAGGACCCGAATGCCAGGTACCAGTCTGCGGGTGAATTTTTGGCTGCAATTTCGGCAGCCGAGGCCATGCTGGGTAATCGATATGCCCACGTGGTATATGTGGAGCCATCGGTCAGGGATGCCAGGAAAAAGGCGGCCCGGTCCGAGGCACCCACGGTTTATGACACCGGTTACATGGCAGAAAAGGGTGGGGCGCGCAAATCGAACAAGTGGCTGATAATGGCCCTGGTGCTGGTGGTTGCGGCGGGTACGGGCGGCATATACTGGGCCTATACGGCGAAGCATAAAAGGCGCCACGTAAGGACCAGGACAGTGGTTGTGCCCAGGGAAAAGACCGTGATCAAGCCGGTGATCGTGGAAAAGCCACCACAGGAGGTCACCGTGCACCTGGATACGACGCCAACGGGTGCTGTTGTGCGGATCGATGGCAAGGATGTGGGTCGTACCCCGTTCAAGGGCATGTATAAGCGCTCGGCAAAGGTCATCCAGGTGACTTTGGACAAGAAAGGATACAAACCCAAGACCATTGCCGTAAATCTGGGTGAGAGTGCCTTTATCAGGACACAGTTGCAAAGGATGCCGGCTGCAACCAGGCGTCCAAAGCGGGTCCACAGGCCGCGTCGTGCATCCGACAAACCCAAGGCGTTGCCCGTAAAAAAGCCTAAAAACAAGGGACCCAAGAAGGTTGGTGACCTGAAATCCGTATTTTGATGGACGATAAAACAACAATACGCGCCTTTATTGCCATGCCGCTGTGTAAAGCGGCATTGGACGATATTGTCCAGGTCCAGGGCAGAGTAAAACATAAAATCAACGAGTTACGATTCGTGGAGCCTCGAAATATTCACTTGACGCTACATTTTTTTGGCCAGGTCAGACCCGATGTTGCGATGGATGTGATGGAAAGGGCAGGGCAGAGGATTTCCGGATTGAGTCCGTTTACAGTCCGAATACAAGGGATTGGTGCCTTTCCCGGCCCTGGGCGTGCACGGGTATTGTGGTTGGGTATCGACCGGGGTTCAGTGGAAATTCGCAGTGTTGCAGGTATTATCGCCGAGGCAGTGGACGCCGCTGGGTTGCAACGTGACCACAGGCCGTTTCGCCCGCATTTGACCATTGCCCGTGCCAAAAAGAAGCCCGTTGATATACGGGGGGCGGACTTGGATTTTGTTATCTCTCCTTGCACTATGGACCGGGTGGTGTTATTCCAAAGCCGCCTCACCCCACGGGGACCGATCTATACTGTACTCAAGGAAAATCGATTCGGAAGGATATAATTGATGGACTCGTAATAAATCAAAATCAACACCTTCATCCCTGAGGGTGTTGAAAAAGTCCCCGTTGTGGAGTTGACGGCCCCGCCCCTATGACCCAATGCCAAATTCCATCAAACCACTGGCCTGCCTGGTCCACACTCCCACTGAAATACCAGGCGGGATCCGGAAGAACCATTTTAATTGGTATTTTGGGCGTGACCACTGTTGTTTATTACTCGCAAACCGGGAATTTATTGTGTACCAGGATACCGTTGGCAAAGTAATCGTGGACCCTGTTGACCTCGATGTTGTAGGTTTTGATGTGGCCGGCGGCCTTCGTGATGGATTTGATGGTGCTGGTCTGGAACCCGTTGGTGTTAAGAACGATAATTTTGTCACCCACCTTCAGGTGATCCGCACGCACCCAGGTTTTATTGGAGTAAAACGGGTGGTTTGGTGTGGCATGCAGGTTTCCGTTGATAATCAGTGTGTATTGCGTTGCCTCCGGGGGATGGACAAAGGTCCTGGTGATAATTGCCGATACCAATTT
>WGCQ01000059.1 GCA_015493765.1 Deltaproteobacteria bacterium | reverse complement strand
TCTTTGACCGGCTTACTGCTAAATAGATATTAACCATGAGACAGTCTCCACGGTCAACGGACAACGGAAAGGCGGGCGGGACGCCCGCGAAACAAGCAGGCGAGGCCGCCTGCGCTCCACGGCTTTCGTTTTCACCGGGATCACACGGTCAACGGCCAACGGCCTCGGCCACGGCCACAGTCTCGGCCAACGGCCTCGGTCTCGGTCAACGGCCACAGTCTCGGCCAACGGACAACGGTCTCGGTCAACGGCCACAGGTGATATCAAGGCAAAGGCAGGCCGCCTCCACCGCCTCCACCCAGGTTTACCGGAACGGTGGGAATGAAAAACAGTGCCTGGTCCGAATCCGGGGTCTTCTGGCTATCCGTAACCTTTGCCATAAATGCGAATCCCTTAAGCGTGATATTGGCAAAGGGAATCTTGACTTCCATGACCTGGCTGGTGTCCGTGACACTACCGGAAATCGTACCGTCGTCGGCCAGGGTAAGGCCTTTGGGCAGACCAGCATGGGGCAGGAATGTTTTTAACATGCCCGGTACCTGGACTTCGGTCCAGTGATACGGCTTTATACCACCCTTGGCCAGCAGGTGTTCAGTGTACGGCACAGGGATATTCTGTACAATAGTGATCAGGTTCAGGACGATCAGCCTGGTCATGTACAGGTTCAGCATCTGCTTGCCATAGATCTGCAAGGGGGCGACCTTTATGTGCAGGGTGAAATTCCCTTCCGCCCGTTGTATAGGATTAGACTGGTCATCCACCTTGACCTTGAAACTGTAATCACCTGGGTCCTCGGTTGTGCCTTGCAGGTGTCCCTCGGAGGTAAAAACGAAACCGGTCGGGAGTTTGCCGCTGATCATCCAGCCGTATGGTTTTGTACCACCGGCAGCCTTAAACTGGAAGTCGTAGGGCTGTTCTGCCTCACCATCCGGAAGAGGGTCTTTTGAAACGATCTCCAATTGTGGGCCACCAACGATTAATTCGAATTCCTTTTCATCGGATAACCCTTTGGCATCCGTCAGTTTTATCTTTATCTTGAATTGACCTTTGACCGTGGGAGTACCTTTGATGGCGTCCTTATCGACCTGCAAACCCTGGGGCAATGCCCCATCCGAAACAGTAAACGTGTAAGGCGTGGTGCCCCCGGTAGCCTCGAGTTGTGTGTTGTACGGCTGATTGATTGTCGCAGGCGGCAGGTCCTTTGTCGTAATCCTGGGCGGTGCAGACATGCATACTCCATCCTGGCAGACCATGTTCTCAGGGCAGTTTGAGTCCGTGAAACACTCCACGCATTTTGCCTGGAAACATACCTTGTTTTTACCACAATTTTCGGAATCCCAGCCATCACCCTGTTTGTTGCATTGAACCAGGTTGTTACCAATGCATTTTTTATCACCCGGTGTACACGACTTTGCCAGGCATTGACCTCCAACGCACACCTTACCCTTTTCACAAGCAGCAGCAGCCCCCCATCCAGACCCGTCAGGCTTGCATACCTGAACCTTGCCATCGCTGTCGCACCTGGATTGACCCGGATTGCATTCCGTTGCCACACAGCCATTGGTTGTGCAATTCGTACCGTCCTTGCAGGTTTCGACATTCCAGTCGGAACCCTCGTCATTACAAGTCAGGAAATTACTGCCTACACACTGGGTAGTACCCGGTATGCATATCATGCCATCCTTCAGTTGCGCCCCGCTGTTTTCCTCCAGCGCATCGTTGACACCCTCACCTGTCATGCCAGGCGCGGATGAACCCGCACAACCTGACAATGCCAGGAACAGGACTAGTGCAGGTAAATATACAATTTTCTTTAACATGGTAGCCTCCTATCCGTCGCCATAATGATTATACTGATACAAGTCCGTAATATCAAACGTTTTTTAGACCCCAAATTACCTGTCAAATTTGAGGACCAAGATTGCAGAAAGCGGTTCAAATGCAAAGGTGCTGGCTGAAATAGTCCGTCCTGGGATCGCTGGCTTCCAGCCGGTCCTTTCCGAGACCGTTGACCGAGGCCGAGGCCGTGGCCGTGTCCGAGTGGGGCGCAGGCGAACTCGAGGGTGTGTAAAGTCGTTATATTACACAACGCACGACCCGTTTTGTGCTGTAACACATTGAATTCACACAATATTCGTAGAGGCGGGTGTAAACCCGCCCTGAAATTGCCATCAAATCAACATCCTCTCCCAGCCGGCATTCTTAAGTGTCTTTAAAATCATGGTATTACAGAACAGTCGAAATCACAAATCTAACACCCTCGGGACGTCTGATTGTATCCCATGCGCTGACCAGGTTCTTTAGAGCCTGGATATTGTTGGTATCAGGTCCCTGCGGCCCCTTTCCGCTTCTTGTTTTATCTCCATGAGCGTATTTTTTGCCAGTGGTACCTGGATTTCATCGGGTACAAACGACACACCCTTCATTCTGCGTATTTGCATAAAGAGTCGCATTGGCTGCTCCATGCGGGTCATAAACAGGTTATCCACGGTCTCCTCCAATTGCCTGGCCTTGGGTTTGAATACATCGGAATTGATCGTCATGTGAATGGTCAGGTTGCCTGGTGCTGAAAGCATGTCCTTCAGGTATGCATGGATCTGATCAGCATAGGTTTTGGAGAAAAAGAATAAATTGATTGCAGCCGACGTGATCAGGTCATCCATGCCATTGCCCTTATCCAGGCGCTCCATCATCTTCAGAGATTCGTCCCATGCCCTGGGGTCCAGCAAGTTTGCCTTGATATGGTCGTCGGAAACCTGCTCTACACCTTCGATTTGCGGGTCGAAATCGATGAACACGAATCGTCCCCTGTGTTTGCCAATGTTATAACCGAACAGGTTAAGAACCCTTTCCGTGTACTGGCGATCCGTGGATGTCAAAAAGAATGCAACCCTGCCGCCCGCATTCAACCATGCGGCTGAAAACAGCAGTGAAATCAAGGGCTTGCCTGACCCTCCAGGACCGGATACCAGGGTTGAACCTGGTGTCGGATATCCGTCTGGTAACAGTTTGTCGAGCCACGTAATTTCCGTTTTCCATAATTTTGTCATTTCTGCCTCCTAAAACCAGAACTTGTCCTAAATTTATTGGTACATGGATGATATAGTCAATAGCAGTATCCCAAATTACCGGCCAGAAATAATCAAACATCATGGAATCGAACGCTATTTTAGTGGCTGTTCAGGTATGCCTTGGCCTCCTGAACGTGAAGCCCGTGTGGATGCAGGTTTATGTACTTGGAGTAATAGGCCGCAGCCTGGGAGCGTTTGCCCTCACGTTTGTACAGGCGGGCCAGTGCTATCATGGCGGGTGAGTACTCCTGATATACGGACAGCGCGTTCAGGAAATATTCCTCGGCCTTTTTCAGGTTTCCCTGTTTGAGTACACATTCGCCGATCTTGGTAAGTGCCTCCACGCTACGCGGGTTGAGGCTTAGTGCGTACTGGAAATGCCCCTTTGCTGCCTTGATGTTGCCCTGTATCAGGAGCCGGTTACCCATTTCCATGTGGTGGTCATAGGAACCCGTGCCCCTGGCAACCGGGGCATGCCTTTGTTCCCGGTGTTGTCCTGCGGTCCTGGTGCGGACAGGCCTTTTCTTTGCCGGGGGTTTGGGTGGCTGCGCGGCTGTTTTAACGGGCTTAGGGCTCGCCGGCGCAGCAGCATGTGCGGCAGGGGGCGGCGGGGTCGGGGTATGTACAACCTGTGCCTGATGTGCTACAGGCTGCCTGGCTGGCTGTGCAGGCGGTGGGGTGGTCGGGGTCACTGGTTTTGGCGCCGGTACGGCAGGCGGTGCGGGTTTGGGATGGTTGTTTTTGGCTACGATACGTTTATGTACAGGCGTTGGCGGTACCTTGAAATGTGTTGCTGTCTTTTCCTTGTTTTTCAAATACTTGTTGAGTATTTTTTTCCCGAAAAGCATGTAACCTGCAACACCCGCACCAACCAACACCAGCAGCAAGACCACAATAAACAGCCCCTTGTGGGATGTTCCGACCCCGTCGAAGTCCAACTCATCTTCCCAGTCGGATACCGGCAATATTACCTTGGCCTTCGGTGCCCACGCAGGCTCACCGGTGTCCTGCTTTGGTGCAACAGGTTGGGGTTCTGGTTTTGGTGCGTACTGTCGCGTCTGGGGGCGTTTGGGCAAATTGTCGAAATTTAACAGTCCTTCAATGGGCTTCCACACATTGCCGTCAGCCAGGTATGCAGCCTGCCTGGTAACCTTTCCTTCGCTGGCCCAGCGTTGCAGATCGCCCATGTCCTCGAATCGCAATACCACATTATCTTTTGTACGCACATACAGGGGCATTCTATCGCCTATTTCAAAATGTATTCATAAACAGCAAACAGTGCCACAGCACCGAATAAGGCAGCCAATACAAGATAAACTATAAACATCGGCCACTTTTTTTCTTCCTGAACCTCGGTTCGGAATTTGAATTCGCTGGTAGAAAGCGGACCGGTACGTTTCCTGGCGGATTCGGGCACATTTTTGTCCGTTTCAGCATCTTTATGGCCATCTGTTTTATCATCTGTGTTCGATTCCCTGGGTTCCCTGATAGTATCATGGGATTCTTTGGCCTTATTTTTGTGTTTTACCACGGTGCCTTTTTGGGACAGTATTGCATCCAGGCCATCGGCCTCCTTGGATTCACCTTCATATACCAGGTAAGGCGCGGGGTTTGCCACCATCTCGCCCCATCGTATGAGCATATCCATATCCTGGAACTCAAAAGTGAGCCCTGAAGGGCTTACAACTTTATAGGTGACTTCCTGTGCCTCCTCCGTATCGTCAACCATCAATCCGGCCGCTTTTCTGAATTGAGCCGTGGTTGTGTCCCGGGGTTTGGGGCTGGTATCCTCCTTGGGGCCTGAAATTATATGATATTCGCCTGAAATTCTCTTGTTTTTTTTGGTATTTCCTGTGGTGACGTCCTTGGAGGTTCTGTTGACCTTTATGCCTGCAAATGGCTGTTTGTGTCCGCAGATCGGACAGGTCAACAGGCCACCCGGTTCCGGTAGTTGGTCTTCGCTGACCTCAAAGGTCGAGAAACAATTTAAACACAGGAATTCCATTGGCACCTCGCCGTTCCGTTAGAAATTATACCACAAAAAACGGATCTTCAAAATTTGCTGACCAATTGCCGGATCACCTGTCAGACTTGAGCGGTAATCCGGGTAAAATTCCCCTTGATAAAATTCCAAAGTGTGGCAGAATCAATCCGACTGTTAGGAGGTTACAAATGAATTCCGAAACGATTATCAAGATCACGAACAAATACGGTGCACACAACTATGAACCCCTCGACGTGGTGCTGGACCGGGGCGAGGGTGTATTCGTGTGGGACGTGGAGGGCAAGCGTTACATGGACTGCCTGTCATCGTATTCCGCACTAAACCACGGACACTGCCATCCCGAGATCGTGGAGGCGGCAAAACAGCAACTGGACCGGCTGACCCTGACGTCCCGGGCGTTTCACAATGACCAGTTGGGGCCGTTTTTGAAGGAACTGTGCGAATTTGCGGGCATGGACATGGCCCTGCCCATGAATACGGGCGCCGAGGCCGTTGAAACCGCGCTCAAGGCCGCGCGCAAGTGGGCCTATGAAACAAAGGGCGTGCCCAGGCACGAGGCGGAAATCATCGTGGCTGCCAACAATTTCCATGGCCGCACCATAACGATCATCACCTTCAGCACGGAGCCGCTGTATCGCGACCCGTTCGGACCGTTCACGCCGGGATTCAAGGTGATTCCATACAACGATGCGAAGGCACTGGAGGATACGATCACACCAAATACCGCGGCCTTCCTGGTGGAGCCCATCCAGGGCGAGGGCGGGGTGATCGTGCCGGACGAGGGTTACCTGGCCGAAATACGCGAAATCACCAGGAAAAACAATGTGTTGCTGGTAATGGACGAGGTCCAGACAGGCTTTGGCAGGTGCGGCAAGCCCTTTGCCTGGCAGTACGAGGACGCAAAACCGGACCTGGTAGTTGTGGGCAAGGCCCTGGGTGGCGGCGTTTACCCGGTCAGCGGCGTGATCGGCTCAAGGGACGTGCTGGGGCTGTTTCGGCCCGGGGAGCACGGCTCGACCTTTGGCGGGAATCCGTTGGCCGCGGCAGTGGGCAGGGCTGCGCTGCGCGTGCTGAAAGAGGAAAAACTGGCGGATCGGTCCTTTGAACTGGGGAATTACATGATGCAGCAACTGCGCACGGTCAAGAGCAATTACATAAAAGAGGTCAGGGGCAAGGGGCTGTTGATCGGCGTGGAACTGGTCAAGGAGGCCGGTGGTGCCAGGCGTTTTTGCGAGGCGCTGCAGGAAAAGGGCCTGCTGGCAAAGGAGACGCACGAGGACGTGATCCGGTTTGCACCGCCGCTGGTGATCACCAGGGAACAGATCGACTGGGCCGTGGAAACGTTCAGGGAAGTGATGAATGAACTTGCATAAAAGCACGGTTCATGAGGAGGTATCCATGATACGCAGGTTTATGACCGTAATGGTATTGCTGGGGATGGCCGCGAGTGCGTGCCGCAAGCCCATGAAACTGGTGCTGACCAAGGACCAGCGCATGCGCATCGCGCAAAACATCCTGAAAAAGGCCCCGACCCCGATGTTCAAATCCGGCGCCATATTCGGAAACAATATCGAGTTCATCGGCATGGACGTGGAGCCCAAGGAGTCGCGACCGGGTGGCAGGGTCACGTTGACGTACTACTGGAAGTGCCTGAAAAAGGTCAGCGGTCCATGGAAGGTCTTTGTGCATTTCGAACTGCCCCAGGGGAGGCGCATGGTGCTGGACCACGTGCCGATCCATGAACTGTACCCGATCGAAAACTGGAAACCGGGCCAGGTGATCCGTGACGTCCAGACCGTGACAGTGGATCAGAACGCAAAGCCCGGGGTGGCCACGATCTGGCTGGGCTTGTACAACGTGGACGTGTACAGGACCCAGGGTGCAAACGACCGCATGAAACTGGTGAATCCCGGCAAGGTCACGAACGACGGTCATAACCGGGTCAAGGGTGCGACAGTGAGGATCCTGCCCAAGGGTAAAACGCCCCTGCATCCGGGGACCACGAAAAAGGCGGTCGCACCCCAAAGGCCCAGGCTGACGGCCATGCGGCTGTTGAAGAAAAATATCATCATTGACGGCGACCTGGACGAACAGGACTGGCGTACGGCGTTTTACACGCCGCCGTTTCAAAAGGCCATGGGCGGGGTTGCGGCGCCCCAGGACCGGACCGTGGCTGCCATGATCTACGACGAAAAGTACCTGTACATCGGGTTCAAGGTCGTGGATTCCGATATCCACAGCGAGTACAAGCACAGGGACGATACGATTTGGAAGCAGGATGCGGTGGAGGTGTACCTGGACCCGCTGGAGGACGGCAAGGACTATATCGAACTACAGGTGTCACCCGCAAACCAGGTGTTTGACGCCCTGTTTTCCAGTCACAGGACACCGGACTGGCACGTGGCTGACAAGTACAACATCCCCGGTTTGAAGACTTATGTCCGGGTGAATGGTACGTTGAACGATGACTCGGACGTGGACGTGGGCTGGACCGTGGAGATCGCAGTGCCATGGAAGGCGCTCAAGGGGATAAATTCGTATCCACCCAAGACCGGCACCAGGATGACGGTCAATTTCTTCAGGATTAACTATAACCACGGCAAGATCGTTGGTGCCTTTGCATTTTCGCCGGCAGGTGGGGATTTCCATAACCTGTCAAGGGCAGGGGAGGCCGTGTTCGTGGGTTACCCAACCGAGATGTTGAAGGCTGCGATAAAGAACAGCAAAGATATACCTAAAGCAAGGATTAAAAACGCCCGGGTGATCATGCAACCGGTACACTTGCCGCATGGCAAGTTTAACGTGGTGAAGCAGATGATCAGGTTGAATCGGGCAAGGTTGCAGAAGCAAGGGAAAAAACATTGAAATCCGACAAAGAATTAGCAAACAGGCCCAAGGGACTGGAAGGATTGTTGTGGGTCATGGACCGCCTGCGTGAGCCGGGTGGATGCCCGTGGGATCGCAAGCAGACGCTGCAAACGCTGAAGACCTACGTAATCGAAGAGGCCTACGAGGTGGTGGGGGCGATCGAGGAGCACGACATTGCTGGCCTGAAAGAGGAACTGGGGGACCTGTTGCTGCAGGTGGTGTTTCAGTCCAGGATTGCCAAGGAAAACGGCTGGTTCACCATGGACGACGTGATCCAGGGCATCACGGAGAAACTGATTTTCAGGCATCCACACGTGTTTGGCGACCTCCACCTGGATACGGCCGAGGAGGTGCTGGAGCGGTGGGAGGGCTTCAAGAAAAAGGAGGGCAAGACCCTGCTGCAGGGTGTGCCCAAGGCCCTGCCCGCATTGCTGATGGCGTACAGGGTGTCGGAAAAGGTGGCGCACAAGGGGTTTGACTGGGAATCCGTTGACCAGGTCATGGATAAACTGGACGAAGAGGTCGCGGAACTGCACGAATCGATTGAGCACCAGGACGGCAGGGCTGCCGAGGAAATGGGTGACGTGTTTTTTACGCTGGTCAACCTGGCTCGTTTTTTGCATATCGACCCGGAGGCCTCGCTGAAACAGATGGTCCGGCGTTTTATCCGGCGTTTCACCGCCATGGAACAGCAGGCGGAGCAGCAGGGCAGGGCACTGGAGGACATGACCCTGCGCGAACTGGACAAATTATGGGAGCAGGCCAAGGCGGAGGATGTCTGATCGAACCAGACAGGGGTTTCTGCGATCCACTGCCGTAGTGGCGTCATTGACACTCCTGTCCAGGATTACCGGGCTGTTGCGTGAGCAGGTCCGGGCCTATTTCCTGGGTACTGGCATGGGCTCCGATGCCTTCGGTATCGCGGCCACGATTCCCAACATGATGCGGCGCCTGTTTGCAGAAGGCGCCATGACCGCGGCCTTTCTGCCGTTTTTTTCCGAGTACAAGGACCTGGATAAAAGCGAACGTGACCTCTTTTTCAGTGGTTTCATGACGATTTTCATCCTGGTGATGTTGCTGGTTACTGCCCTGGGCATCGCGTTTGCCGGGCCGTTGATTCGATTGATGTTTGGCAGCGGTTTCGGCAAGGTGGCGGGTAAGGTACAACTGACGATCCGCCTGACCCAGGTGATCTTTCCCTACCTGTTTTTCATCAGTATCGCGGCCATGTTGCAGGCAACGCTGAATTCCTACAAGGTCTTCGGACCGTCCGCATTCACCCCGGTTTTATTGAACCTGACCATCGTGGGCGTGGTATTGATTTTTGCCCGTAACATGACGCATCCGTCCTATGCCTTTGCCATTGCCTTCTCCATTGGCGGCATGTTGCAACTGTTGTTCCAGGTCCCGTGGATACGAAAGTTTCGCATCCGGTTCTTTTTCACGCTGAAGGGGCTGAAACACCCCGGTGTGCGGGGCGTGTTCAAGGTATTCCTGCCCGGTGTCCTGGCCGCTGGCGTGTACCAGGTGAACCTGCTGGTCAGTCGCATAGTGGCCGCAACCCTGGCCCAGGGGTCTGTGGCTTCACTCCAGTTTTCCGCCCGCCTGCAGGAGATCGTACTGGGCATATTCGCGGTGAGCGTGGCCACGGTGCTGCTGCCAGCGCTCAGTGAATCCGCGGCATCGAACGACGCAGTACGTTTCAAGGATACCTTCATCCATTCCACCGCCCTGGTCGTATTCATTACGCTGCCCGCGTCCCTGGGGCTAATCGTTCTGGCCCGGCCCATTGTTACCTTGCTTTACGGCTATGGCCATTTCGGACAGCGATCCATCGATATGACCGTGTTTGCCCTGTATTTTCACGCCTCGGGCATCGTGTTCATTGCATTGCTGCGCAACGTCTTGCAGGCGTTTTATGCACGCAAGGACCTGAAAACGCCTGCAATCGTGGCGGCAATAGACATGTTTATACACCTGGCCCTGTGCATCACGCTGTCAAGGCCCTTGAAACAGGGCGGTATCGCCCTGGCCGGTTCGATTTCGGCATTCGTGAACCTGGCCGCGTTGTCCTACATCCTGCGCAGGCAATTCGGCAGGTTGGGAATACGCAAATTGCTCGCTTCCATTACCAGGACAGGGGTTTCCGCCGTGCTCATGGCAATTGCGATCTGGTTGATCGCCAGTAACTGGCATCTTTACAATCCTGCTGGCAGGCTGGTCCTGGGGCTGCGGTTATTTGCAACGATCGGCGCCGGGATGCTCGTGTTCCTGGCTGTTAGTGTTGCCTTGCATTCCTCGGAGACCAGTGAGGTGTTTGATCTGGTGAGGTCTCGTTTTACCCCTAAAGGCCGGTGAGCATTAACCTTCCAACCCGGTTACCCCAAATATACAGTGGCAATCCTTGAACAATCGAGTGGAATATCCAACCCTATTAGCCTCCCGGGTTTGGATTTGGATTTTTACACTCGGACCATTTATTGTGGACCAGGATGCCGTTGGCAAAATAATCATGGACTCCGTTGACTTCGATGTTGTAAGTCCTTATGTGTCCGGCATCTTTTTTGATGGATTTAATGGTACTTGATTTGAATCCATCGGCTGTAAGCATGATGATCTTGTCGCCGACCTTCAGGTGATCCGCACGTACCCAACCATCGTTGGAATAGAACGGGTGGTTGGGTGTAGCCCTCAAGTTTCCGTTGATAATCAGTGTATATTGCGTGGCATTGGCAGGGTGCACAAAGGTCTTGCTGATTGTTGCGGGTACAAGTTTATGGGATTTAATATCAAATCCCATGACCCTGTCCCCTGCACGGAGTTTTTCAATGGCCTTGCTGTTGCCATCCGCCAGTCGTACCTTGGTGCCGGCGGCGAAACATGGCATGCACTTCTGATTACCCTTGCATACGATACCGCAGCCTCCGCAATTGTTGGGATCCGTATCCAGGTTGACACATGAAGCGTGGCAGCATTGCATATAGACCACATGATGGCTACCGCAAAGGGTGCCATTCGGGGCAGGAGGATAGTAACATGTGCCTGTTGTGGGACTGCAGAATGCGCCCACTGTTGTGCGGCATTCGGGCGGGCTATTGCATGCCCCTGTGCCGTCTCCGCAATCCACCGTACCGCCGCAGGAATTATCCCACTGGCCGCATAGTTTGCCCAGGTCCTGGCATGTTTTGGGCGTGCAGCAGGCATCGTGATAGCACTTCTGTCCGGTTGCACAGCCGCAGTCCTGCGGGCAGGTGGCGCAATTTTCACCCTCACTTGCCTCACAAGTCCCGTCACCGCACCAGTCGTGACAAATGCCCTGTTCACAGTATTGCCCTGATGGGCACGTACCGCAATCCAGGGTACCGCCACATGTATCATTGTACCCGCTGTCGCATTGTTTACCCAGGTCAAGGCAGGTCTTGGGTGTGCAGCAGGCATTGTTATAACACTTCTGTCCGGTTGCACAGCCGCAGTCCTGCGGGCAGGTGGCACAGTTTTCACCTTTGTCCGCTTCACAAGTTCCGTCACCGCACCAGTTGTGACAAATGCCCTGTTCACAGTATTGCCCTGATGGACACGTACCGCAATCCAGCGTTCCCCCGCAGTTGTCGCTGTACCCGCTGTCACACTGTTTGCCCAGCTCGGCACAGGTTTTTGGGGTGCAGCAGGCATCGTGATAGCACTTCTGTCCGGTTGCACAGCCGCAGTCCTGTGGGCAGGTGGCGCAATTTTCACCCTCACTTGCCTCACAAGTTCCGTCAGGGCACCAGTTGTGACAAATGCCCTGTTCACAGTATTGCCCTGAAGGGCACGTACCACAATCCAGCGTTCCCCCGCAGTTGTCGCTGTACCCGCTGTCACATTGTTTACCCAGGTCAGCACAGGTTTTTGGGGTGCAGCAGGCATCGTGATAGCACTTCTGTCCGGTTGCACAGCCGCAGTCCTGCGGGCAGGTTCCACAGTTCTCACCCTTGTCCGCTTCGCACGTACCATCGCCGCACCAGGGCCGGCATTGGCCATCGTTATCACAGTATTTATCAGGGGCACAGGTACCGCAATCCACTGTACCGCCGCATGTATCATCGTACCCACTGCCGCATTTTTTACCCAGTTCCGTGCATGTTTTGGGCGTGCAACATGCGTTGCTGTAACATACTTGTTTGCTTCCGCACTTGCAGTCCTGGGGACAGGTGCTACAGTTCTCACCATTGGCAGGTTCACATATTCCGTTATTGCATGCAGGACAAATTCCGCAATCCACTGTACCACCGCAGGAATCGTCCCAGGTACCGCAGGCTTTGCCCAATTCGGCACAGGTTTTTGGCGTGCAGCAGGCATCGTGATAGCACTTCTGTCCGGTTGCACACCCGCAGTCAGACTGGCAGTTTGCACAGTTTTCGCCCCTGGCGGATTCACATACTCCATTATTATTGCATACAGGGCAGGTGCCGCAATCCACTGTACCACCGCAGGAATCGTCCCAGGTACCGCAGGTTTTGCCCAATTCGGCGCAGGTTTTTGGCGTGCAGCAGGCATCGTGATAGCACTTCTGTCCGGTTGCACACCCGCAGTCCTGCGGACAGGTGCTACAGTTTTCTCCCTTGCTGGTTTCGCATGTTCCGTCAGGGCACCAGGACTGGCATTGGCCGTTGTTATTACAGAATTGCCATGATGGACACGTACCGCAATCCACTGTGCCGCCGCATGTATCATCGTACCCACTGCCGCACTCTTTGCCCAGATCAGTGCATGTTTTGGGTGTGCAGCACGCATTGTCGTAACATACCTGTTTGCTTCCGCACTTGCAGTCCTGCGGGCAGGTTCCACAATTCTCGCCCCTGTCCGCTTCGCACGTGCCATCGCCGCACCAGGGCTTGCATTGGCCGTTGTTATTACAGTATTTATCAGGGTCACAGGTGCCGCAATCCACTGTACCGCCGCATGTATCATCGTACCCACTGCCGCATTTTTTGCCCAGGTCGGAACAGGATTTTGGAGTGCAGCAAGCATCGTGATAGCACGTCTGTCCGGTTGTACACTTGCAGTCCTGCGGGCAGGTTCCACAATTCTCGCCCTTGTCCGCTTCGCACGTACCATCACCGCACCAGGGCTTGCACGTCCCCTTGTCGCAGTACTTATCCGTGGTACATCCACCGCAATCAAGTTTGCCACCGCAGGAGTCCT
>WGCQ01000058.1 GCA_015493765.1 Deltaproteobacteria bacterium | reverse complement strand
TACAGGACCTGGTCAATACGACAACAAGCTGATTGAATCCCAAATTACCTGACTAAATTCGGGAGTGAAACTTCGCCTGACGGCTCGTTGTCAAGGCCTGCGGCCTTAGGGAGTACACCGCAAGCGGTCCATCTACTTTGTCGTTTGCACCCATTTGATGCTCGACGTACCGCTAAGTACGCCTGTGCTCAAATGGGCTTAACTCCGCGTATCTGAACCGCTTTCGGCGTCCTTTGTCCTCAAATTTGACAGGTAATTTGGGTGAATTATGGTTTCGGACGAAAAAACTACGACAATTCGCTGAGTATCTGTTCAATCCTGCGGATATTCACCTGCACAGTCTTGTCCTCTGGATTCAACCTGGCCGCCTCTTGCCACACGGAAAGTGCCTCGTTGTACTTTTTGTCAAAGTACAAATCCATACCCCGGTCAAACAGTTCGTAAAACCTTTTCATGTTGCTGTCCTGCCCGGTGCTGACAGTCGCCTCTTCCTGTTCAACATCTGGAGGCGTGTCCTGTGCCGTATCCTGTTGCGGTTGTTTTTCCGTATCTTCCCGGGTGGTTACATCAGGCACTGGTTGCTCAACCGTGTTATGCCTGCGAATCGACTCCAGTAATCTGAAGTCTTTTTGCTGAAACGCTATTTCCTCGAGCAAGCCTGTTGCATCGGGGTGATTCGGCACCACTTGCAGAACCTCTTTCAGCAGTGGAATCGCCTTGGACGGCGCATCCAGTTCCTTTGTGTATATGGCGGCTGCTTTTAACAGTAAATTCGTCCTGAGTTCAGGGGCATCCCTGAAGTCTTCCGGGCGTTCAAGCAATCCGGACAAGACCTTGATCGCCTGTTCATGGTCTTTGGTTTTGACATAATATTCAGCCAGTTTCATGCCTGCTTCCGTTAATTCCGGCCGCATTGAAAACGCACGCTCGTAATAACGCATGGCCGTCTTGGTATCCCCGAGGTCCTGTTCGCAGGTCTCGGCGATCTCCAGCGCTATCCTGACCTTTATATCCGTCCCCTGCACCTTGTCTTCGTGCTCTGCCAGCGCGTTGACGTAATCCCGTAACCGCCCGGTACGCCTGAACATGTCTTTCAGGTGCTCAAAATCGTTCCGTGCCAGGTAAATATCCTTCAGCCTGTCCCGTACATCCGTATTATCCGGCTGGAGTTCCAATGCCATTTCAAATATACGCCCGGCCCCTGCAATATCATTCAAGCGGTCCATCTTGAGCGTACCAAGTTTGATCAACAGTTTTATTTTACGTTGATCGGGCATATCCCCGGCCAATTCCGTTTCCAGAAAACGCGCAAAAACATCCCATTTGCCCAATTGGGCGTACATCCGGTGCAGTATGTTGCTGATTTCCCCGGACGGCTCCACTTTGTACAATTCCTCGTAATAAGTCAGGGCCTCATCCGGTTTGCCCAGTTTTTCCTTTAACGTCACAGCCGCCTGGTAAAGCAATTTCTTGCGCCTTTCCACATCACTAACCGGCAACAGCCGCTTTACCACGTCAATTAGTTTCTCGTATTTTCGTTTGTGCTCGTATATGGGCAGTAATCTTTCGAGCACTTCCACGTCGCCGGGGACAATTTCCTGTATTTCCTCCAGGCACTGCAACGCCAGGCCTTCGTTCGATAATTTCTCGAGCCCGATTTGCGCAATCTCGCGACATATTTCCACACGCTTCTGCCTGTCTTTTGTAACCTTGCGTTCCTGTTTCAGCACCATAACCAGAGCGGACCAGTTCTTGTTACGCCTGTGGGCCTCTTTTAGTTTCCCGAGGACTTCAGTGTCACCCGGGTCCAGTGAGGCGATCTTGCCATAGGCGGCCAGTGCCATCTCGGGTTTGTTCAGTTTATGTTCATCCTCGTAAATATCCACAATACGCTTCAAAAACTCGACCTTCCTTGGATTTTCGGATTCAGGTAGCCTTTTTACCTGTTCACTATACAGGCTGACCAGCCCCCTCCATCGTCCGGTGGCTTCGTATATGGCAACCAGGCGTTCCAGCGCATCCCTATCCATTGGGTCCATGTCCACAAGTTTTTTCAAAAATTCCAAGGCCCTTTCCTGGTTATCCATTTTGTCCATGGCTATCCCGGCCAGTCTCCTGATAATCCTGAGCCGCTCAACGGGATTATTTTCCGCATTCAACAGCGTTTGCAGCGTGGAACACAATTTTTCCCAATCCTGCTTGAATTCGTAATATTTTGCGTAAAACATCAACACGTGCTTGTTATCCGGGTCCAGGAACCTGACACGTTTCACATACATCTCCGCCTGTTCCCATCGCCCCATACCCTCCAGTACCTCGACCAGTCCGATCAGCACTTCGGGCTCTTCCGGCTTACCGGCTGCCATTTCAATTGCCTTTCGCAGTAGGCCCATGGCCTCATCCCAGCGTTCACCGGCCCTGTGCACCCTTGCCATGCCTACCATGGCACTTATGTTTCCCTGGTCCAGTTGCAATGCCTTGCCATAATAAGCCGCAGCCAGGGCAGGGTCATTTGCCAGGTTCACGTTACCCATACCCACGAACAGCATGGCCTTGTCCTGATTGGACAGCCCCTGTTTTGACAACCATTGTTCCAGGAAATGCTGTGCCCTTTCCGTAAAGCCCGCCTCAGCGATGGCCTGGGCAAATTCATTGATTTTTGACACGTTGGCATTCTCAGGCACTGCTGCGATCAAATCGTCCACTGCCTTTTCCGCATCCTCTGGCGCAATACCGGCCGTCCTCAACACCCTCAGAGCCCTGCGTATTGCCTGGTTGTATTCATTCTCCATGGTCTGAAGCAACCTGGTATGCCTCTCCTTGACCGTAAGGTCCGGGTGTTCCTGGGCAACGTACTTCATAATGCCCAGTTTCACAGCCTCCGGCAGTTGCTCCATGCCAATATTTAGCATCTCTTCTGCTTCAACAGGGTCCATCAGTTTTGATGCCGCACGTCGCACAAAATCAGACGTGTCCTTGCCGAGGTCTCCGTCGGTATCATCCCCGTTCACCGGACCGGGCATGCGGTAGGTGTTTGCGGCTGTCTTCAGCACCACGGAAAACAGTTCCATCAACGCTGCCAGGCCGGATGAGGAACTGGTGTTTTGCACCTTTTTCCTGATTTCATCCAGTAATATTGGCGTATCCCCGAATTTTACAACTTCCTTTATGGTATCCTCGCGCCTGATGCCGTTCAACCAATCAGCGATTATTTTGGAATATACGGACATTTTTAGTTACTCCATAAAACGAAAACACGACACATTCAAGCCTTGCATCCATGACTGAATTTTTTGCCGAAAAAGTCAGCCCATCTTATTCACTCCCTGCCAGTATGTGTCTGACCTGGGATATGCCTGACTCAAGCACCTCGGTTTCGTCTGTTTCCCTGGCACAAAGAACTATCAATATGAACATTGAATCCTCAACCGTGAAAACAGGTGCCACCATCTTGTCCACCGGGCTGATGTCCATGGATATCCTGGAAATATCATTCAATTCCAATATCCTGCCAGCCTGGGCGACCATGCCTGACAGTACCGAGGCATACGCTGCCATGCTGTCGATTTCGAACGGTGAATTGTAAGCCGCAACCACCAGGCCGGTTGCATCGGACAATACGGCACCATAAAACCGGCCATGCCTGCACATTTGCTCAAGCACATAATCCAAGCGGTCACTTTTGTATTCCAGTTTTCTTTGCGTTCCTTCACCTGTGGGCACATTGAAAGGCGACCCCCCGGCAGGCGGCGTATATGTCTGGACTACGCCCGTGTTTTCCAGGATCACGCCCTCGTGGGCCCAGGCAATAAAGGCATCCAGGTCAGGCGGATTTAACCCGCTGAGCCGTTTTACCTCGGCCTGCGGGATCAACCATGTCCTGCCCACGTGATTTGCCTGAATGTACCCGTTCTTTATCCATTTTCGGATCCTGCTGCTGTTGACCCCCAGCATCGCGGCCAACTCTGACGGGGTATAGGCGATCTTCAAAAAGGTTTTTGTCTGCCTGTTATCTTTGTCTTTACTCATTTCACACTCTCAGGGATAGAGATGCTTGAAAAAACAGGTTGCATTTTTATGTCAATGCTCTCAAGATAATTTTCTCCCGGTACAGCAATCGCAGTAATTGCGAACGACACGGCCTTTATTCCGGTATGTCCCACGAATCCGGCATGATGTCGGTCCCGCATTGCAACGAGGCTATCCAGTTCAGGAATTTGCGGCTGTTTTCCCTGCCCTTCATGATTGCGCCGTGCTGGGGCACGATGTTTTCGATGTCCAGTTTTTCAATGGTTTTAATCCATATCCGGATGGCCCTGTTCGATGCCATATAGCGCTTGTGGAAGCCTTCCATGTACTGGATATGCGCATCAAAGTCCTGGACCTCCATGTAAGGCATGCCGAGTGAGGCGCCCATGTCACCGCTGAACAGGGTCTTGGAAACAGGGTCGTACACATGGAAATTACCTGCTGAATGCAAAAAATGTGCAGGGATAACCTTTAAATCGACTTCACCCACCTTGATCGTCTGACCCTCGTCAGGAATGGGCAGGATCCTGTGCACGGCAAACTTGTCCACGCCGAAGTGGGTAATAAACCTCGTCCACAAGGACGGCAGGTATGCATTGGCCTCCGTGACCATCAACCAGCCGTTTGCCGCGGCAATGATATCCGGGTCCTGGTGCGAAAAGAATATATGTTTCAAGCCGTTAGGTTTCACCATACTGCTCAGTTCCGCGAACAGGGGCGCATAAACCTTGTGACCACCCGGGTCCAACAGCATGGCCTCGCCATTGTTGATTATGACGACCTGGTTTGCCTGCACCATGGCTTCCGTACCGAAATCGTGAAACAAAACGATTTCATGGTTGTTTTCAGAATATAAATTTAACATTACGCCTCCTTAATCCAGTATGTCTGCGATGGTTTTCGCCGCCCTTGATATATCCAAAAAGATTAATCCCAGTTTGGCCTCCTTGCGTGCCAGCGACAGTAACACGGCGTTAGGGCCGGCGTTCACCGTCACCACGTAGCCCTTGCCACCCTTCACGAATAACTGTTTCAGCTCGCCGCGATCCAGTTCCGAAGCAATCCTGGTACCCATGGACAACATGGCAGCGCTCATTGCGGCCACCTGGTCCTCCTCCACGTCCTGTGGCAGGGAACTTGCAATGATCAAACCATCTTCCGACACCACCGCGCAGGCCTCTATATCGCCTGAGCTACGTTGAAGCTCTCTTAAAGTATTATTCAGAGCCTGTGTTCTTGACATATTGTACCTCCATATAATGACATAACATGCCTCCGTCAATAAGGACCGGAACATAGTAACTAAAAATCATTCGCATGTAAAGTGTTTCTGTAAAAACCCAAATTACCTGTCAAATTTGAGGACAAAGGTTGCAGAAAGTGGTTCAGGTGCAAGGCGTTAAGCCAATTTGAGCGCAGGCGTACTAGCGGTACGTTGAGCATCAAATTGGTGAAAACGACGAAGCAGATGGGCCGCTTGCTGCAACCGACTCCCGAATTTAGTCAGGTAATTTGGGTAAAACCCAAATTGATGGGCTCGTAATAAATCAAAACCAGCAAACCAGCATCTAATAAAATCAAATGGTTAGATAGGCCAAAATGATCAAAATCGGACTTTTTACGAGTCCATCAAATTACCTGTCAAATTTGAGGGCAAATGGTGCCGAAATGGATTCAGATGCAAGCATATGGACCGCTTTCAGCCCCAGACCCCTGATTTGGAAACTCAATAACCTGACAAGGAATGATGTTCCTGGCCGTCTTTATCGTAGCAGTGTCCGTTGCAAGACGAATCGAATGTGGTTGCCGTGTTGCAGGAACTGCCTTTTATCTTTTCGCAAACCTTGCGACCGGTCTTTCTGTCGGCAAAACTATCACCGTGAATACATACATAAAATATGGAGCCCCCTTTTGTCCAATCGGAACCCCTCATGCATTTTGCAAATCCCGGCATGGAAAAGGACAACAATGCGCCTGCGGTCAAAATAACTGCGAAAACCTTTTTCATAATACCTCCTGAAACGATAAGTTAATCTATGCCATTCTAACAAAAATTTTATAATACTACAAATGCCGCCCAAATTACCTGTCAAATTTGAGGATAAAGGGGGCTGAAAGTGGTTCAGATACGCGGAGTTGAGCCTGTTTGAGCGCAGGTGATGTACGTCGAGCATCAAGCAGGTGCAGACGACAAAGTAGATGGGCCGCTTGCAGCGCCCGACACCCGAATTTAGTCAGGTAATTTGGGTGCCGGTTGAGGAGAAATTGAATGATGCAAAAAACGTGTTTTGAACAGGCCGGAAACGTGGTATAAAAATGCAGGGGCATGGATATGACGGACAATAACACAACCAAAAATCTCACCAGGGAACAGGCAAGGCGCAGACTCCGGGAACTGATCCAGCAGATCGAATTCCATAACCGGCAATACTACGTGCTGGATGACCCGCAGATCACGGACGCGGAATACGACGCCCTGTTTCGGGAACTCAGGGACCTGGAAACCCGTTTCCCTGACCTGAAATCCCCCGGTTCGCCGACCGAGAGGGTGGGGGCGCCACCACGGGAGGACTTTGCCAAGGTGGAACGCACGGTTGGCATGCTGTCCCTGGCCAATGCGATGAACGAGGGGGAAATCCTGGATTTCGACAGGCGCATCCATGAATTGCTGGGTACGGACCGGCCAGTACAGTACATGGTGGAACCGAAATTCGACGGCCTGTCCATTGAACTGACATACGAAAACGGCAACCTGGTGCTTGCATCCACCCGGGGCAACGGCTGGGTGGGCGAGGACGTTACCCCGAACGCCATGACGATCAGGAATGTGCCACATCGCCTGTCGCGTATTGACGGTGGGCCTTTGCCGGCTTTGATCGATGTGCGCGGCGAGGTGGTGATGTTGAAACGGGATTTCATTGCATTGAACCAGGCTCGGGAGCGGACCGGTGAGCCGTTGTTTGCAAATCCCCGCAATGCAGCGGCCGGGTCCCTGCGACAGTTGGACCCCGCGGTCACTGCACGGCGGCCACTGACCTTTTACGCATACACCATAGGCAGGCTGGAAGACGTTGAACTTGAATCACAGCAGGAATTATTAGAATTTTTGCGTGGTTTGGGTTTTACGGTCAGCACGGAGTGCAGGCTGGTGGAAGGGGCTGGGCAGGTCATCGACGAATACCGCCGTTTCCTGAATCTGCGCGAGGATTTGCCGTTCGAGATTGACGGAATGGTTGTAAAAGTCAATTCCTTCGCGTTGCAGCGGCGCCTGGGCTTTGTGGCACGCAGCCCGCGTTGGGCCGTGGCGTGCAAGTTCCCGCCTGAACAAAAGGTCACGAAAGTCAGGGACATCATCGTGGGCGTTGGCAGGACCGGGGTGTTGACGCCCGTGGCCGTGCTGGAGCCCGTGGACGTGGCCGGCGTGGTGGTGAAACGGGCCACGCTGCACAACATGGACGAACTCAGGCGCAAGGATGTGCGCATAGGTGACCAGGTGGTGGTGCAGAGGGCCGGGGACGTGATCCCCGAGGTGGTGCGGGTGCTGACCGAAAGGCGTGATGGCAGCGAACAGGTGTTCAATATGCCCGAAACGTGCCCTGTTTGCGGTGCCCGTGTGGTCAGGCCAGAGGGCGAGGTCGCGTACAGGTGTACCAACGTGTCGTGTCCGGCCCAGTTGCGCGAGACGATCCTGCACTTTGCATCCAGGGAGGCCATGGACATCGAGGGGCTGGGGCCGGCGCTGGTGGCGCAACTGGTGGAAAAGGGGCTGGTGAAGTCACCGGCCGACCTGTATTTTGTGAAACGCGAGGACCTGGCCGGACTGGAGCGCATGGCGGAAAAATCGGCTGACAACCTGGTAAATGCGCTGAATGCCAGCAAAAAACGCCCCCTGAACCAGGTGATCGTGGCACTGGGCATACCGTTCGTTGGCACGAGTACGGCCAGGACACTGGCGAACCACTACAGGTCCATCGATGCCTTGTCCAGGGCCACGGAGGAGGAATTGCAGGACCTCGAAGACATTGGCCCCAAGGTGGCGCAGGCGATCACCACGTTTTTTGCCCAGCCGGAAAACAGGGTCATGCTGGAGCGCCTGCGTGCCGCCGGTGTAAACATGAGTGCAAGTGAATCGGAAACGGGGGCGAGTGCGGCATCACCGCTGGCCGGCAAGACCGTTGTGTTCACGGGTAGTTTGCAGCGTTTCACGCGCAAGCAGGCCCAGGACCTGGCCGCTGCAAAGGGGGCGAAGGTGACGTCCTCGGTCAGTTCAAGGACCGATTTCGTGGTGGCAGGGGAAAATCCCGGGTCCAAATACGACAAGGCGAGGAAACTTGGCGTCACCATACTGACGGAACAGGAATTCCAGGCCATGCTGGAGGCGTCCGACTGAAGCGGGACACGGTGGACGCGGTTTTGCGGGTGCAGAAAAGTGAGTGTAGCGTGTTACAAGGCCCACCCTGGTGGTTTAATCCACGGGAATCGCGAAGCATGCCTTGGTGTGCCCGCTGCCCGTTTTCAGCACCCTGTGGTCGATGATAAACTGGACACATACACGGGCAGGCCCGGACCCGATAGCGCGTTTTGACCTGATGTGGACCTGGTGCAGGATCAGGTCGTTGTGTCGCCACAGGGACGGGACATAATCGTTGTGGGCCACGGGCTCGCTGGACCGGCCTGACAGGCGCATACTCGTGTCAAACACCTCCAGTTTCAGGTAAAAATGCTTGCCTTTCAGGGGCCCCTGAGCCTGAAGCACCACCCCTGCATCCACACCCCTGTGCATGCGGCGGGTTAGGCGAACCGCCTTGATTGCAGGTCCGCCGATGAACCTGGCGCGCACCCTGTGATACCCGGCAGGTATCCTGGTCAGCAGGGCCTTTTTCACGCGGCCCGTGATGGCCAGCAATACGGGCGTCATCTTTTTGACCAGTTTTCGCCGGAGTTTCAGGAGCAATTTCGGCCGGTCATAGGCCAGGTTGTGTTGCTCCTTGGGGTCCTTTTGCCTGTCGAACAGTTCGAAGATGTTGTGCGACAGGTCATAACGCAGGTGGTAGCGCCTGGTTACCAGCGAAAATTCCTGGGTATAGCGCGTCTGTTCGACCAGGTAATCCAGGTCAGGTGCATTGTTCCCTTCGACAATCACGGGCGCCAGGCTGACCCCACGCAGCACGGTTTTTACATGGTCGATGCCGGCCAGGTCCCATAACGTGGGTGCAAGGTCGATCAAACCAACCAGTCCCCTAACCCGCCTGGGCTGCACCTGCGGCACGTAAAAAATAAAAGGTACCCGGATTTCTTCCGCATAGGTTGACATGCCATGATAATACTTGCCGTGTTCACCGAATGCCTCGCCGTGGTCAGCAAATATCACCACTATGGTATCCTGGTCCAGGTGTGTTTCCCGGAGCGCCTTTAGCACCAGGCCGAACGCCCGGTCGGCAAAATGCACCTCCGCCGCGTACAGGCCGGCCGGTTTTTTGCCGAACAAGCGGTCCTGGCCGGGCGGCATGTAGGGTGCATGCGGGTCTATGCAATGCAACCACAGGAAAAAGGGATGGCCATTGACCTGTTGTTTCAGGAATTTTACCCCTGCCTCCGCCACCTTGACGGAAAACTGGCCCCTGGGTGACCTTGATACGGGGACCCACTTCTGAAATCCCTGCGTAAGGCCGAACGCCTTCAGTTCAAGCCCGCTGGTGATGGCCTCGGTACGGTAGCCGGCCGCCTTGAATACCTGTGCGATCCTGGGGATGTCCCTTGGTATCCTGGTGGGCTTTGACGCGCCGAAAAAGCCTTTCATTTCAGCGGCATAACGGCCTGTCATGAGTGCGCTGAACGAGGGCATGGTCCAACTGGCCTCGGACACGGCGTCATTGAATACCACCGCATTTTTTCGGGCCCACCTGTCGATATTCGGTGTGTGGTTTGCAGGGGCTCCGTACACACCCAGTTCGTCCCTTCGGCAGGCATCCATGCTGAACATCAGGATATTGGGGTGTTTGACCGATTTATATGGATGGGTCAGGTTGACTACGGCCGGTTTCGTGGGTTGTGCATGCAAATCCCCATCAAAGCAATCCTCGTCCAGGCCGTTGTCCGGGATATCAAGTGCACCGGCGTGGACCCTTGGGTCGAATGGTTTGCAGTCGCCCCCGCCAAACAAAAAGGTGTACCCGTCCCCATCAAAGTCAGTGAGCCTGGTCCACAACGCGGTGACATCATTCGCATTTCTGGCGTACGAAACCATGAAGGCCCTGATCCTGGGCCGGGCTGCAGTAACGAAAAAGCCCCAGCAGACCACCAGGAACACTGCCGCCCAGGCAAGCCCGTGGGTCCAGGAACGACGGCATACCCACGAAACCATGGCTCGGGGGACAAAAGTCACCACGGCCGCACTGGCGAATGCCGCCATAACCGGGAAATAGAGTGCCCAGCCATCCAGGGACTTGAATATCTGACGCTCGCGTGCAATGGCGAACACGGCAAGGCCCGCAAGTGTCATACCCGCCAGGGTCAGCACGGTCCTGGCATGGAGCCAGCGCTGGGTGTGCCAGGTATTCAACAGGAGCATCGCGCGAAACAGGACCCATGCAACCAGTACAATTGCGGCGTTTACCACCAGGATCACCGCAGAGGCGGCCAGGGCAATCAGGGATGCCTTGTTGTAGTGCACCACAAAATGCCTTACGATGTAAAAATCAAGCACGAAACTCAGCACAATGCCCGCAAAACCGACAAGGCCAGCCGCGCCCCTGCGAGGTTCGTTCGTGGAATCAGACCACAGGCCGACTAACCATTGCCTGAAATGCGCAACCTGCTCAACAGGCGATGTCCTGGACAACGCGGCCCATGTTGCGGCCCCCACAACGGACAACAGCAGGGCTGTCAATCCGTATAATCCCAGCAGGCTTACCAGAAATTCCAGGTAATTCGATGCGGTGCCCAGCCTTGCGGACACGTGGTAAAAGGACCTCGCAATATCGCCTGCACCCAGCACCACCACGGCAGCGGTCAGGCCCCATGCCAGCAACCCTAAGGCCTCACAAAACCTTATTTTAAAAGCAGGCGGTTTCAAATCGTCCTTCCCTGTTCGTCCTGGTTTTTGGACATCTTGCGTACCTCATTCAGGCGATCCCAGGCATGGTAATGCAATAAATGCAGATTTTCAAGTGACTTGTAGCCCAAATTACCTGGCTGCCGAATTGAGACAGGTAGTTTGGAATCGCGCCGCAGCCACAGCGCAACAAACGGCCTCAAAGCCGGCGAGGAATCAGGGAGTCAGGACCACAGTCGGACCCAGTAGCCGATATGCATCGCATATCAACAAAAAATCTTGCAATTCAAAAAATGCTATGAATGCATGTAAATGCGTCGCTATGACCACCGAATGCTTACCCTAATCCCCTTCCCCTGTACACGTATTTTGTCAGAATTGATGATTTTGATCCTTGATTTTGTAACGGTTTGATGAATAAGGTGCTTTAAAAATATCCTTACCTCGAAGATCCCTCAATACCAAAATAAAATGACCAGAAGCATGGATATTCTGGTATAATAAGCCGCTTTTTCTTGATAACAGGAGGCTGTTTTGTTCGATATCGAAAAATTAAAGGCCATCACGGAACCCAGGTCCATTGCCGTGGTTGGGGCCTCGCCCAGGCCGGGCAGCATATCCAGGACCATATTTTCCAACATCCTGATGGGCGGTTTCAGCGGGATCGTGTTTCCCGTGAACCCAAAACGCTCCAGCGTGCTGGGAGTGAAGGCTTATCCTTCGGTCAGCGCGATCGGCGAGCCCGTGGACCTGGCCGTGATCGTGGTGAAACGTGATTTGGTGCCAGCAATCATGGAAGACTGCGCACGTGCGCAGGTGCGCGCGGCAATCGTGATTACCGCGGGTTTTCGGGAGATCGGGCCCGAAGGCGCCAAGGTGGAGACCCAGGTCAAAAAGATCGCGGCGGACAACGGGATCAGCCTGGTTGGACCGAACTGCCTGGGCGTGATCAACACGGACCCTCTGATCCGCCTGAATGCGACATTCGCGGGCGATACCCCGCAGGTTGGCAACATTGCCATGATCAGCCAGAGCGGCGCCCTGGGAGTGGCCGCGCTGGAATACGCCAAGACCGCGGGCATCGGCCTGTCCAAGTTCTTTTCCGTGGGAAACAAGGCCGGGGTCACGGAAAACGACCTGCTGCGGTTGCTGCAGCAGGACAAGAGCACGGACGTGATCCTGATGTACCTGGAAGACATCGACAACCACAAGGAATTCGTGGAACTGGCCAGGGAGATCACGGGCGACAAGATGAATCCCAAGCCGATCATTGCGATCAAGGCCGGCAGGACACGGGCAGGTGCCAGGGCCGTGCAGTCGCACACGGGCAGCCTGGCGGGCAGCGAACGGGCATACGAGTCGATCTTTTCGCAGGCCGGGATCATTCGGGTGCAGACCATGGAGGAACTGTTCAACACGGCCGTTGCCTTTGCCCATCAGCCCGTGCCCAAGGGTAACCGGATTGCGATCGTGACAAACGGTGGCGGCGCGGGCGTGATGGCCACGGACTCGGCCATATCCGAGGGACTGGAGGTCCCCAGGCTGGACCCGTCCACAGTACAACGCCTGAAATCGTTTCTGCCGCCTGAGGCCGGCATATCCAACCCGATCGACGTGTTGGGTGATGCCACGGAGGACCGCTATTACATTGCGATTCGCTCGGCCCTGGAGGACCCAAACGTGGACGGCCTGATCGTGATCGTGATACCCCAGTTGTCCGCACCCATGGAACGGGTGGCCAAAATCATCACCGAGGTGGCGCCGGATTACGGCAAGCCCGTGCTGGTATCCATGATGTCCCTGGGCGACATATCGGACGTGCTGAAGGTGCTGGACGAAAAGGGGATCCCGAATTACAGGCTGCCAGAGGCCGCAACCAGGGCCATGGCCAGGCTGGGCAAATTCGCACAGTGGCTGAACCGCCCCAGGACACCGGTGACCACGTTTGACGACGTGGACCGCGAACGGGCGGCCGCGGTGATTGCAAAGGCCAGGCAGGAGGGCCGTAATTTCCTGTTCGAGTACGAGTCCCACGACGTGATGAACTGTTACGGGATCCCGGTGCTGCCGGGCAGGGTCGCGACCAGCGGTGACGAGGCAATTGCCATTGCCCGGGAACTGGACAGCCCTGTGGCGTTGAAGGTGGTCAGCCCCCAGATACTGCACAAGGTGGATGTGCAGGGTGTGACCCTGAACTGTGAACCGGAGGACGCGGGCAGGGAGTTCGACGAATTGATAAAGCGGGTGAAAAAGAACAAGCCCGAGGCCGAGATCAAGGGTGTGTTCGTGCAAAAGATGGCTGCAAAGGGCCACGAGATGATCCTGGGCATGAAGCGGGACCCCAGGTTCGGGCCGCTGGTCATGATCGGCACGGGCGGTATATACGTGGAGGTCTTTCACGACGTGTCCTTCAGGCTGGCACCGATCAGGCCGCTTTCCGCCAGGACCATGCTGGAGCAGATCCGTGGATACAAGTTGTTAAAGGGTTTCAGGGGCGAGCCGCGCTCGGACCTGGATGCACTCCAGGAAGGCATCCTAAGGCTCAGCCAACTGTCCCTGGAACTGGATGGCATCAGCGAACTGGACATCAACCCCCTGTTCGTGTACCCGGAGGGTCGGGGGATCGTTGCGGCTGATGCCAGGATATTGTTGTTTGATAAATAAAAAATGTGAGGTGATACAATGAGTTGGGAATTCAATTTGAAAGGCAGGGACTTCATTTCAACACAGGACTGGTCCAGGCAGGAACTGCAATTCGCCCTGGACACGGCAGCGGACCTGAAGCGCAAGTTCAAGGTGGGGGAACCCACGCGTTACCTGCAGGACAGGACCCTGTTCATGATCTTTTTCGACAAGTCCACCAGGACGCGCAACTCGTTCGAGGCAGGGATCACGCAACTGGGCGGGCACGGGCATTTCATCGAATCCCAGACCAGCCAGATCGCACACGGCGAAAGCCCGAAGGACATGGGGATCATCCTGTCCACCTATGGCCACGGCATTGCCATAAGGCACGACCTGGTGCCTGGCCAGGGCAACGCCTACATCCGTGAGGTGGCGAAGTGGGCCGACATCCCAGTGTACAACATGCAGTGCGACGTGGACCACCCGTTCCAGATGATGGCGGACCTGATGACGATCCAGGAGCGCTTTTCCACGCGCAGCCTGCGCGGCATGAAGATCGCGGTGAGTTGGGCCTATGCGCCGTCGTACGCAAAGCCATTGAGCGTGCCCCAGGGCCTGATCATGCTGATGACCCGTTTCGGTGCGGACGTGACCCTGGCCAGGCCCAAGGAGTTTGCGTTGATGCCCGAGACCGTGGAGGCTGCCCGGGCGAATGCCGCGAAATCAGGCGGCTCGCTGAGGGTCGTTGAGGACATGGACGAGGCCGTGCAGTCCGCGCACGTGGTGTATGCCAAGAGTTGGGGCGCACTGGGTTATTTCGATGACAAGGAAGGCTACCTGAAACTGGCTGCGAAATACAAGGATTGGCGCGTGGACAACCGACGCATGGGAATGGCCGCGCCTGAGGGCGTTTACATGCACTGCCTACCCGCGGACCGCAATAACGAGGTCACGGACGAGGTGCTGGACGGACCCAGGTCCGTGATCTACCAGGAGGCGGAAAACCGCCTGCACACGGCAAAGGCGATAATGGCATTGACCATGCGGTGATTTATGGCTGAACACGGGACAAACAACGAAAACGGGGCATCCGTAGATGCGGGCGGCTGGGACCTGCTGATCAAGGATGGCCTGGTGGTGACCGATCGCGGCGTGTTTCCCGCGGACGTGGCTGTGCGGGACGAGCGGATCGTGCGCGTGGAAACCGGCCTTTCTGTGGCACAGGCGGCCGAGGTGGTCGATGCAGGCGGGATGCACGTGTTTCCCGGTGTGATAGACCCGCACGTACACCTGGGCATACCCATGGGCTGGACCGAATCCACGGACGACTTTTACAGTGGCACCACCGCGGCGGTGTGTGGTGGCGTTACCACGGTCATCGACTTCACGATCCAGGCACCCGGTCAGGACCTGCTTGACTCCATCAGGCAACGCATGACCAAGGCCAGGTCCGAGGGCGTTAACTGCGATTTCAGCCTGCATGCAAACATCACAAGCCCATCCGCGGATACGCTGTCACAGATACCCGATGCCGTGGGCATGGGGGTCACCGGTTTCAAGACGTTTTTGGCCTACCCGGACAGCATGGTCAGCCTGAACACCCTGGCCGAAATCGCGGCATTGACAAAGGAAGCGGGCGGCCTGGTCATGGTGCATGCCGAGATGCAGGAGTACATCGATACAGCCACACAGGCGTTGGAGTCCCAGGGCAGGCTGGACAGCCGGTATTTCTTTGATTCCAGGCCCGAAGCGGCCGAGGCAGAGGCGATCCACGCGCTGGGCCGGATCTCGCGCAGCCTGGACGTACCTTTTTATATAGTGCACCTCAGCAGTGCCTCTGGCCTGGATGCAGCGCTCCAGGAAAACCGTCAGGGCGCCCGGTTGTACGTGGAGACATGCCCGCATTACCTGTTTTTGAACGTACGACCCGCCATGCCGCCGGAGCCGTACCTGTTGGTGGCCAGTCCGCCCTTGCGCAGCAACCGCGACAGCATGTACCTGACCCAGGCCTTGGGCCGGGGGGCGATCACAACGCTGGGCACTGACCACTGCCCGTTCACCAGGGCACAAAAGATGCAGTTTGCCCATGATTTCCGCAAGATTCCCGGTGGCCTGCCAGGCGTGGAGACCCTGCTGCCCCTTGCGTACCACCTGACGCTGAACAGGCAGGTGGAACTGCCCGAATTGGCACGTATGCTTGCGGCCAATGCAGCGGCCTTGTTCGGGCTGCGCAACAAGGGACGCGTGCAGGAGGGCTATGATGCGGATATCGTGTTGTTGAACCCCGCCGGGGCCTCTACGATTCTTTCCCGGTACATGCATTCCAGGACGGATTATTCCCCATTTGAGGGATTCCGTTTGAATGGCGCGGTGGAAAAGGTCTTTTTGAGGGGGAGGTTGGTTGCACAGAGGCACGGGGCCGGCATGGAGATGACAGCCGCTAACCTGGGCAGGTTCGTGCCGGGCCAGGCGCCCATTGCACGCATGGAGGTACCCACATGAAGGTCCGATTTTTCGATATGCAGCGTCACTTGCGGCCCATACGCAAGGTGGTGGACCAGGCGATCAACGAGGTGGTGGATTCGGGCCGTTTCATCGGTGGGCCCGCGGTGGAGCGCTTCGAACAGGAATTTGCGGACCTCGTGGGCACCAGGTTTGCCGTGTCCGTGTCCTCCGGGACCGATGCCCTGCTGAGCACCATGATGGCCATGGGCATAGGCAGTGGTGACGAGGTGATCACGTCGCCTTTCACGTTCTTTGCCACAGCGGGCTCGATCGTCAGGACAGGCGCGGTACCCGTGTTCGCTGACATCCTGCCCGACACGTTTGAACTGGACCCGGACAGCGTGATGCAGCGGGTGGGCAGGCGCACCAGGGCGGTGATCCCGGTCCACCTGTTCGGCCGCATGGCACAGGTGGAGCCGTACCTGGATGCAGGGCTCACGGTGATCGAGGACGCGGCGCAGTCCGTGCTGGCCAGGGGACCGGAAGGCAATGCAGGCGGCGTGGGCAGTGCCGGTTGTTTTTCGTTTTTCCCCGCCAAGAACCTGGGCGCATTCGGGGACGCAGGGGCAGTGACCACCAATGACCCTGAACTGGCCGCAACCTTGCGGGCCGTGCGCACCCATGGTGCGACCAAGAAATACTATCACCCCATGGTGGGCGGGAACTTCCGGATGGATGCGCTGCAGGCCGCGGTGCTGTCCGCGGAAATGCCGTTTTTGCAGGGGTGGACCGATGCCAGGCGCAACAATGCCGCGACCTACGCCAGATTGTTCAATGAAGCCGGTCTGTCGAACCAGGGGCTCGTGACCTTGCCCGGCGAGGGCGACGGTTATTTTCACGTGTACAACCAGTACGTGGTCAGGGCGCAGCATCGGGACGCGTTAAGGGCATTTTTGAACGACCAGGGCATACAAAACGCCGTGTACTATCCCAAGCCCTTGCATTTGCAGGAGTGCTTCAAGGACCTGGGCTACAAGCCCGGTGATCTGCCCCGGGCAGAGCAGGCATGCAACGAGGTACTGGCCCTGCCCGTGTACCCGGAACTGAAGCGCGAGGAAATAGAGGCTGTGGTTTCGGCCATCGACCAATTTTACAAGGGGTTATGATGCGATTTATCGTTACCGGATGCGCCGGTTTTATCGGGTCCAACCTGTCCGCGGAACTGCTACGGCAGGGCCACGAGGTCGTGGGGATCGATAACCTGGACCCTTTTTATCCCAGGACCATGAAGGATGCAAACCTGGCCATGCTGAAGGCCTTTAAGGGGTTCTCGTTTGTCATGGCCGACATATCCAGTCCTGGCACGTACAAGGGCCTTGGCCAGGCGTTCGACGGGGTCTTTCACCTGGCTGCCAAGGCAGGGGTCAGGCCGTCCATGGCAGACCCGGTGGGCTACACGCAAAGCAACGTGCTGGGCACGGTGCGGCTGCTGGAGTTCGCACAACGCCAGGGCATAAACAGGGTGGTCATGGCGTCCAGTTCCTCGGTGTACGGCCGCAGGGAGGACGATGCCCCGTTTCGGGAGACCGACCCAACGGACCTGCCGGAAAGCCCGTACGCGGCCACGAAAAAGGCCATGGAGGTCGTTGCCGAGGGCATGTACAAGGCCTCCGGCATAAACATGGCCTTGTTACGTTATTTTACCG
>WGCQ01000057.1 GCA_015493765.1 Deltaproteobacteria bacterium | reverse complement strand
TTGCAGTCAACGTCCGAGTTACAAGATTTGTTTAGATCCGGTGGGTTTTGCACGTCTTCCCCGGACCCTGCATCCGGCATCACTTCAGTGCCACCCCGGTCCGTAACACTGTCATTTTGCCGGTCCCAGGCAGTATCCCTGGTTACATCCGCGGAATCCTGGCTGATATCGTGTTTTTCCGTCGTGTCCGTCCCCGGTGCAGGTGTGAAATTCGAACAGCCGAATACAGCCAGAAATCCTAATAGTATCAGTCCTTTTCGCATAGCCTTCCCCCCTGTGGAGTCAAGTGTAGTTTCCCATTATAGGAATTTACGGATAAAATTTCAAAAAAATCATAGAGTTTTTATTTTGTGGGATGGCCCAAATTACCTGTCAAATTTGAGGATAAAGGGCACTGAAAGTGGTTCAGATACGCGGAGTTAAGCCTGTTTGAGCGCAGGCGTACTTGATGTACGTCGAGCATCAAACAGGTGCAGACGACAAAGTAGATGGACCGCTTGCAGTGCCCGACTCCCGAATTTAGTCAGGTAATTTGGGGGATGGCTTTCAGGATTGGAGATTTACGGGAAAACTGATAAAATATACCAGGAATTCCTGAGCCTGGAGGAAAAATGAGACGTTTTTTTGTATATTTAGTGGTATTAGCGGGTCTGGCTATGATACCCGGGTGCTCAGGTGGTTCCTCGCCCAGCATCAGTTTTACGATTGATACGTTTACGCGAAAAGATACGTTCAGGCCACAGGATGCGGCTGATGTAAAAGACGCCGGTCAAGACGAAAATGATACGACCGATTTAGTCGTGGACACGGGTCATGATATTCTGGTGGACCGGCAGGTGGATCAAGAGATTACATTACCTGATGCGGGTTGGGATGAAAAGGACGCGTCAACGGATGAAGTAGCAGTGGATGGATACGACGAAGACGTGGCAGTGGATGAAACAGCAACAGACGACGGAGGCGTTATTGGTGTGGATGTGGTGCCCACGGAACCCATTTGTGAGCAGTGTGACCCCGCAAACAAGCCTGTGTTCGATAAACAGTGCCAGCAATTAACCTGCGACAAGGTTAGTTGCTCATGGGTTGTCCAGAATCGCACTGATGGAAGCGTGTGCAATGCCTTTAATGGCAAGCAAGGGCGTTGTCTGAAAGGGCTGTGTTCTTTTTGCATCAACAATGGAAAATGTGAGCCGGAGTTTGGTGAAAATTGTGTTACCTGCGACAAGGATTGCGCCTGCACGACAAATGAGGTGTGCGACACCAAACAACACAAGTGCGTGCCTGCAGGCCCCAGTTGTGGAAATGGCAAGTGCGAATCCGGTGAGAACTGTGCCAACTGTGCGAAAGACTGCGGGTGCGCTTCAGGTACGGTTTGTTACAATGACCAGTGTTGCACCCCAAAGACGTGTAGAGACCTGGCGTGGCAGTGCGGGGATGGCCAGGACGGGTGTGGGGGAACCATCTCGTGTGGCGGATGTCCTGCCGGCCAGACCTGTAACAACCATAACTGCCAGTGCATTCACCATGCGGTTAAAGCATGTAAAAACAACGAGTTATGGTGGAAGGATGGTTGTGGTAACTGGGAAGACAAGATCAAGTCATGCGATAGTGACCAGGTGTGCAAGGGCGGCCAATGCGTGGATAATGTAATTACCTGTGAAATAACATGGAAGTGTTACATAAACAGGAATTGGAATACAACTGTGAAACTCCAGTCCAATACCTGTGGTGACATACAGGTGCGGCCTATGCAGGAGATATCCTGTCATAGACGCTCGGCCCAGAAGGAATCGGATAAACAAAACTGGAAACCGCCTTTTCACTGGCGTATTTCCGGGGACGGGTATGTTGCGCAAGACCTTGATATTGCAGATAAATGGGATGATTACGAGATTGAGCACATACACACGGTATCCAGTATGCTGGGTGCTGCCGTAAACGGCAAGTCCCACGCGTATGCGTATTGGGCCGGGGCGGTAGGCAATTGGAATCCATACACAAGCGTTACCATTGCATTCAAAAGGTCATCCATTTATCTGAAAAATCTGAATTACGAGGACTATACATTCGATTCAACCCAGGCAGAGGTTTCCAAGGTAAACCAGGCCATCGATGACAAAGACCACCCGGTGTTGTCTGTTGGTATTGGCGCCACGTGCAAGGACTCACAGTGCAGCGCTGTTTGGTTGAGGTCCATTACCACCACCGTAAAACTACGAAAGAATAAATAATCCGGCACGGGTTAGACGAGGATGATCACAACTGCTTATTAAGGTGTAACGTCTTTTCGAGTATCAAGTCCAGGACTAAAAGCGGCAGTTTCATGCCCAATGCACGGAGCCACTGCAAGGGCGTATCCATGGTCAGTGGGGCGGTCAAGGCCTGCGCTGCCACCACGTGCATTTGAGGCCGCAAGACCTGGGGGCCTGTTTCAGAGAACAGCCATGTTAGGGGACTTGACTTGTGTGCGAAGGCAATGTTGGCCGCTTCAATGCTATAGGTAAGTACCCGGCGTGCATGGCAGCGGCCTGCCAGGGCAAGGGTCTGTTGGATTTGTTCCCGGCTGGACAGCAGGTTGTTTAGCAGGTAGATGTCCAACAGGTGCTTCATCGCTTGTTTAAAGCCTCTTTGTGCCATGTGCATTGCGCCATGCACCAGTTGCCATTGTAGTGTGGGGCATTTGAGCCTTGAAAAGCCTGGCAGTGGCAGGGCCTGTTTTACCAGCAAGTCCACTGGATGCGGAAACAGAAATTGCTGGGATATGCCGCTGTGGATTTCCACCATATAATTGATTTGAGGGTGAATTATAGAGATCTCGTGACCCAGTCGGCCGGATAAGGGACGCTTTAACACTGTTGAGGGGTCTATGCTGAATCCCCTGTCCATTAGTCCGTGGACAACCTGGTACAAGGCATCCGGTGGGATCAGGATGTCGATATCCACGGATGGTCGGAGTGCAGGGTCCGGATAGACCTGGTATTTAAGGGCGCCGCCCTTCAGCAGGATTGCCCGATGGCAGTCGATATCGTCAAGCATCTGGTCCAGAACCAGGAGGTCGCGGTAAAAGGTCATGGCCCGGGTTACGCATGACTGGAATACGGAAGATGCATCGGGGGCACCTGAATCCATCAATGCCTTTGCCACCAGGCAATGCAGGCCGGCATCCCTGGCAAATGCCAGGAGTTGCGGTGTCATGTGCGGCGGTATGTTATGGGTGTGAGCCCCCCCGAGTGCTTCCAGTGCCAATTTTATCACGGTGTGTCCCAAAAACGGGTCCACCGGTTTTATGGGCTTCCGTGTCATGCCTGTGGTATATCCTTGTCGTCAGACAGCCTGGACAGGTATTCTGCCAGCAGCCTGGCGTCCTCGTCCTGCCACTTCTGGATCTTTTCGTTGCCCTGTTCCCGCTTGCGCAAATAGACCCATATCAATATCAGCGTGATTACCAACCATAGTACGCCACTGCCAGTGAGCACCACCAGCAGGTATGAACCGGAACCTATGGACCGTCGAAACGCCTTTTCCACAAAGACCAGGTCCACGCCAAAGGCCCTGCGAAATGCCGCATCGAAAGGCAGGCCCTGGTGCAGACCCTTTATCAGGTTCAGGATGGATGGGCGGCCGTAAACGTTAAACAGGTGACGCACAAACATCATGGATTCTGCGTAGGCAACTTGTACGGCCGGCTGCCGGGAAGGGAAGTGTTTTGTAAGGTCATGCAGGGAAAACAGGTTATTCATGGCCGCTGCGGGTAGCAGTGTTTTGAGCCGTTGCAACGCTGGCTCCCCGGACACATACATGGCAAAACCTTCGTCGAACCACCTGGGGATCGGCCTGTGACCTACTGCAATATGTAAATATATGTGTCCGAGTTCGTGTAAAAATACCTCACGGGCGGAAAACACCTCGTTGCCCCTGGCTGATATGATCACCAGGTCCTGGGCTGGTATGGCCATGCCCGCAATCCATGATTCCACCCTGTGGTGTGCACCTATGGCATCCATCATTTGTTGCTGGGTTGCAGCGATTTTTATGGTTATTCGTTCAGGTGCATCTATGCCCAGGAAATGTACAACATATGCCCTGTCCGTTTCCGCATTTGCAGATAACTCGCGGGCCAGTCCCTGTCCGTCCGGATGGAACAGAAATGTGAAATGTTGGGTTTTTATGCTGGCTGCGCGTACAGGGGTGGCCAGGGACAAAACAAGAATAATTTGGGCCAGGTATTTCAAATTAAGGTCTCCAGAAAAATCGTACGGGACCTCCTGACAATTCAACCAGGAATCCGAACGTAAAAGTCAGCCGTCCGTGCTTGTCAAACATGGCTGCCGGGGGGTTGACGAACGGTTGTGCAGCCTTGAACGCGCGTAAGGCCTCCCGGTTCAGGTAATCCAACCCGCTGTCCTTGATCACTTCTGCACGCAGTAATTTACCCTTTTTATCCAGTGTTACCCTCAAGATCGTCAGACGGTCTTTGTTGCCGGTATGTTCCATGTTTGGGTCCCATTCCTGGATTGCCTGACCGGGTCGCCACTGGTTTTCCACCTGTTCCTTTACCCGCTGGAAAAAGGCCCAGTATTTGAAATGCCTGGAATTGAGCAGGGTTTCATCGGCTTTCGGTTGGTTCAATACCGCATCGTCCGAGGAATAACGACCTACCGTGGATTGGATGTTGGTTCTCATGGAGGGCTTGGTGCTGGGCATCATCACGTCCCGCAAGCCCTGTAATACCCTGTCACCGCGAAACAGTACACCTTTTTGCGACGTGGGTGCCTTGAGATTATTTTGCAGCCTGGAGGCCTGCTTGTGTTGTAGTTTCGTCATCGCACGACTCTTGCTGCGTGAGGACTGAATCCGGGCTATTCTGCGTGCAGGCCGTGCATGCCTGGGGATTCGATGCCTGGATGGATGCCTGGCCCTGGTTTGTTTTTTTACCTTCGTATTGAATTGTGACAGGTATTTGGCATTTTTGGGTGCCTCTTTTGTGCGAATTTCCCTGGGTAGATTTACGATTTGTCCTTTTGGTAGTGGTTCGTGCCGTATTTTTTTTGGTGGACGCAGGGGAATCAGTATGCCGGTGAGGGGTGAAAGATGCCTGTGGTTGACACCATGTAATTTTTCGGACCTCGTCTGGAGGGCAATGAACCAGAACAGGGGTAGTTGCAAAAAAATCGCGATGATTGTTGCCGCGATTAACGCCTTTTTTTCCTCGCGCGCTTCCACGTTTAAAGTATAAGAATGTGCGGCCCGGGATGCAAGGTTTAAGAAGTGAGGAAGTTTGAATGTGAAGTTATTTTTAGAACACGTTATTCATCAAACCGTTACAAAACCCTGGGTCAAAATAGTCCATTCTATAAAAGGGGAATAGGCACCTGGTTGTCATAGCAGCGAATTTACATGCATTCATAGAGTTTTTTGAATTGCAAGATTTTTTATTGATATGTGATGCATATCGGCTGATTGGGTCATTGCGCCTTTGGCGCAATGAATTCAAGAATCCACGGATGCGCAGAACCACGCCAGCGCTCCCAACGGGCTCGGTCAACGGCCTTCGTCACGGTTGCGGCCTGTTGATGTTCAAGCCTTGCCGGCTTTTACACAAGAAAAACTTGTTTATCAATTAGTTACACATAAAGTGTGATTTTATTGAAATTCCGACACATTACATGGACAATATAGGCATGGATTCGCCAAGGAAAGGCAGATGTGTGGTGTGTGGTGTCGAGGGTGACACGGATCACGATTTTGTGTGCAGCAGGTGCGTGGACCCGGACGGTATATTGATGTACTGTGTCCGTTGCCATACCAGGTACAGCCTGGACCCGGACAAGGCCCTGGAATTTCTGGAACAGTACGGGTATAAAATCAGGGATCCCAGGTACCTGGTACTGAAGGTCAGTGCCTGCTCCCACTGCCTGAAAGACGGGGAAACCGCTCAGGTCACGGTGTTGCGGGTCCACCTTCCACTCCCTGACCTGGCATCCTTGCATGGTGATTCGAACCACTGAGCAAAGAGTCCGGAAATCCGGACACATGGTCCGAAACAGTCCGGATTCCTGGACTGCTGGCAATAATGCGTAATCATGCATCAGCATGTAACCAATTGATTTTACATCATCATTTGAATGGTTATGCGTTTTGGCACATTCATTGCAGTGTGATGCATTGTCCCGACAGGGACATTTGACAGGGCAACCGCGGTGGTCAAACAGCGCGCGCGGGGTTTAACCCCACAGACCTTTGGTGGTGGAACAGGTCTGTCCCCGGACCTGGATTTGGCTCGGCGTGCCGGCGGGGGAGGGCCCATGCGTTAGCCCGGCGTCTAACCCGTCTACCGACACGGCCACGGCCACCGACACGGCCACGGCCACCGACACGGCTACGGCCAACGGTCTCGGTCAACGGTCTCGGCCAACGGTCTCGGCCACGGCCCGCGTTACCAGCATACAAAGTTCAACTCCCAATAATTCGGCTTTTGATTTCCCGCTTGCAAAAAAATATGTTTAATTGCAAAATACGTGCATGGAAACCGAAGCCAGAGAATGTGTAATGGCGGCCACGGGCGGACAGAGTTTCGTGATGCGCCAGTTGTACAAACAACTACCGTCATTGCCCTGGATAAAAAAACTGTTGGTCTTTGATATTCAACCGCCTTTATGCGATGACGCCCGGGTGGAATACTACGAATTGAACCTGACCCTGCCAGAATCCCGCAGGGAAATGGCCCAGGTCCTGAAAGAGGAACACGTTGACACCTTTTTGCATGCGGCATTCTTGTGGAACCCTGTCCGTGACCGCGTGTGGGCACATGAAATCGAGGCCGTGGGCACGCAATACGTGATATCGGCCTGCGTGGAGGCCAGGGTCAGGAAATTCATACTCACCAGCTCCACGCTGTTATACGGTGCCAGGCACGACAACCCTATCAGGATCCCCGAGGATCACCAGTTGAACGTGGCACACTACCCGAACCTGAAGGACAAGGCCAAGGCCGAAACAACAGTCAGGTCATTCGCTGAGAAATATCCCGAGATGGTGGTTACTGTTCTGCGCACGGCGATGGTTCTGGGGCCGTCGGTTGATTCCTACCTGGCCAGGATATTGTCACGGCCTGTGGTGCCGACTTTGATGGGCTATGACCCCATGGTGCAACTGCTGCACGAACGCGATTTCATCCGGGCATACATTCGTGCACTTCAGGACGATTACCCTGGCGTGTTTAATATCGTACCAAGTGCGCCCATCCCTTTGTCCAAGGTGCTTCAGATAGGAGGACGCCGCAACCTGCCCCTGTCGAACCTGGTCTCGAAATACCTGTTTCAGGGGCTGTATGCATCGGACCTCACGGATTTTCCACCGTCCTACTTGAATTACCTGAGGTTTCGAGTGGTGGCTGACGGCACGAAAGCCGCCAGGCTGATGGGTTACAAGGCCGCCTTTTCCAGTGCGCAAACCGCGGCCGCATTTTACGATGCCACAGACAAAGGGGAACGGGAATGATGCTGGACTTTCTGAAAACAAACAGGATTTCTCCCGATGACATAAGCGTCGCGGACGATTACGGCTATGACCCGGATTTTCACAAGCAGGCAATCCCCGCACTGGATTACCTGTACAAGGATTTCTTTCATACCCAGGTATGGGGCATGGGACACGTACCCAAGGATTCGCCTGCGATCCTGGTATCGAACCACGCGGGCTTCCTGCCTCTGGACGCGCTGATGCTTCAGCATGCGCTGTATTCAACGCGTGGGCTGTTGGCCCGGCCCCTGTTGGAGGACTTCGTTATGGCCATGCCCTTTGGTGCCGGTTACCTGCCCAGGCTTGGGTTTGCCAGGGCCAGCCGTGATAATGCCCTGGACATATTGGACCGTGGCGGCCTGGTGCTAACGTTTCCGGAAGGCGTAAAGGGCCTGGAAAAGACCATCCACGAACGTTGCCAGGTCAAGAGGTTTGGCCGCGGCGGGGTGATCAAACTGGCCTTGATGAGCAAGGCGCCGATCATCCCCGTGGCCATTGCCGGTCCTGGGGCTGCATACCCGATGCTGTTTCGCCTGAGGGGGCTTGGCAGGATGTTGGGTCTGCCGTTTTTGCCTGTCACGCCCACGTTTCCTCTGATGGGAGTGCTGGGGCTATTGCCGCTGCCTGTTTCCTTGCGGATTGTGATCGGAAACCCGGTGGATGTGGACAAACGTTACAAGAAAAACCAGGCAGAGGAACCGTTTATCCTTGAAATGAACGAGGTGATCAGGTCCATGGTAAAGGGCTTGCTGACAGATGCCAGGCAGGCAGGGGGGCGGCGCAAGTGAGGTCCCTGCTGGAACATAACCCCCAGTTGCTGTACGTGCTGCATGGGGCCGTGATTGCCGCTGAGTGTGATGATGCAGGCCTGATCGCACTTGGACCCGATGGAGGCTACGGGGAATTACTGATGCTGCACCCGGCGCAGCAGTGGCAGGCCGCATTTTTGCATGGCCCTGTCATATCGGTGATAAGTCACCGTAACAAAGAGGAAATCAAGGGTACTGACATACCGGTGCTTACTCCGTATTCTAATCGGCCGGTACAACTGGCTCATGCCGTGGTACTGCCGATCAATTCGCGTATCATTATGTGGGCGGACAGGCGGGACGAGCATTTTCAGGCTGATGCGTTGGACCTGCTGGATGCATCTGCCTGGCTCTGCAAGGACCACCTGGACAAGGGGGGCGAACTGGACAGGGCCAGGATTCGGGTCCAGGCAGCCAGCAGCACCGTGGAATCCCTCGTGCGGTTCCATATTGCGGACAGCCTCGATGACATGGCCCAGGAAATGGTAAAACTGGCGGCCCGCATGGTGCCACTCAGGCAGGCGTATTTTGTCGTGGCCCGGGAATTTGAGGCAACGATCATGGCGGCAACCGGCAGGGGCAGCGAAAAATTCCAGGGCAAGGCCTTTGACCTGCGGGAAAGCCTGGCAGGTCTTGCAATAAACAGCCGTTCGGAACTACCGAACGACGGCGTGTATCAAAAGGGGATGACCCGGCTGTTTGGACGTGGCCTGTCAAATCCGGTATCCTATGGGGAGGGACTGTTTATGGTCCCCGTGGTGGTGGAGGACGTGTTTAAAGGTGTGCTGGTGGTCGTAGGAAACGGAATTTCAGACAGCTACATGCGTTTTTACCTGCGTCATGCGGTCCAGGCCGCGGCATATCGCACCGTAACCCTGCAGGACCTGGACCAGGCGGTTCAGAAATCCATGTTCGATCCCTTGACGAATCTGTACACCAGGACGGCAGCACAGGTACGGCTGACAGAGGTCCTGGCCGCGGCACGCAGGTTTTCCAGGCCCCTGTCCGTGATGATGCTGGACCTCGACCATTTCAAGCACGTAAATGACACGTTCGGCCACCAGGTAGGGGACCGCGTGTTGAAATATGCCACCCATCAGATTGTGAAAGGCCTGCGCGAGTCGGACATGGCCGCGAGGTACGGAGGCGAGGAATTCCTGGTGCTCCTGCCCGAGACGAAGAAATCGGAGGCCGAGGTCATTGCCGAACGCATCAGGACCGCTGTCAGCAGTGCGCCCGTGCCAATCGGTGCCCAATCCCTGTACATCACCATATCCATCGGCCTTACATGTTGCAAGGATGGTGAGTGCACGGCCGAGGAAATGGTGAGGAACGCGGATCGAAACCTTTACCGGGCAAAAAAATCAGGCAGAAACAAGGTTGTTTCATGAGGAGTCCCATGCGTTGGAATCTGTTGTTTATATTGATTATTCTGTCCGCACAAACGGTTACGGCAGACCCGTTCACCACGTTCAGCCCCAAATGGCCTGTTAGTGTTCAGGTAAGTGGTCCTGCAATGGACGCCCCTGCAAACAAGGGCAAGGAATTTTACTCGGAGTGGTGGGCAGGCGTATTTCGCCTGAAGGGCGGATACTATACCTATATCCGGTTCATGGTGTATAACCTCGGTCCCGGGGACGAAAAACTGAAGATCAATGCGACCTTCAAGACACCTGACCAGGCAAAATATTCCGTTACACGTACCTTTAAGCGTGATGAATGGCACAACGGGCCTGGCCTGGCCATCAATGCGGACGGAAACGTGCTGCAATTTGCGCAGAACACGTTTACTATCAAACTGAAAAATAAAAAATTTCTGGCCAACTTACAGATCAAACCCAGGTTCGCACCATGGCGTCCGGGTAACGGCCTGGTTAAATACGGGACCGAGGGCAAATATTATGCACTGGACATACCCCTGCCCCTGGGTGACGTGAAGGGCAGTTTCACCACGTTGAATGACAAGAAGGTTCACCAGGTCTCGGGTGTGGCGTATATCGATCACCAGGCCATGAATGCTGGTATGCACGTTACCACCAGGACCATGTACCGTTTTCGCCGGGTGGATGACAAAAAGGTCGTATTCCTGTGGATGCTCAGGCCGCCTCCCCAGTTCGGCGACCATGTTGCAACATGCCTGGCTGCATTTTTGCCCGGTTCCGTGGTCCAGGCGGTCAATTTGCAAGTCTTTATAAAATCGTGGTGGCAGGACCCCAAGGACGGTGGCTATCGTGTGCCCAAGGTGCTGATGATCAAGGGTATGACCAGAAAAGGCTTGCCCCTGCGTGGGGCCATCGTGATGAAGGCCCTTAACCACCGTGAGGAATACCTGAAATCCCTCAATGCAGTAGAGCGTTTCATTGTGTCCAGGTTTGCAAATCCCATAGAGTATGATTTTGATGCTGTCATGGCCGTGGAGGTCGGAACCGGCCCGCATAAGAAGTCATTCAAGACCGAAGGCACGATATTTTTTACAGGTGTTAATCACTGACTTTTAGGTGCCTGTCACCCACACTATACCGTGACAAAACAGGTCCGGCTTAGAGGGGTACGCTCCCGTTTTCTGTCCCCATATGGGCATAATTTTCTTTACCATCCTCCATCATAAGTAGGCAAGGATCTGCCCCAAAAATCTTACATGTTTTTATCTGTATAGGTAACAATTCACAATCATAAGAAAATCTCCGGATATGCAATAATTATTAATCTTTAAGAACTAAAATAAAAATAACATTGACAATCATTTTCTTCTACGTTACACTGATTGCACTTTAGTTTATTAGATTCCATGGAGGAAGTGGGCATGAAAAAAACAACTTTGGGATTTCTGAGCATTTTCCTGTTTGCATGCGGTGGGGGGGGCTCCCCGACTGCAAATACGGACCTCAATCCTGTGGGAAAGGATACCATAATATTCCAGGACCACGGACAGGGGGGGGACACTGCTGTTGGAGATGCCAACGTCAATACGGATACGCCCAGGACGGATATTAAGTCCAATGATGTTACCCCGGGAAATGATTCCAACCAGCCGGACGCCGTGGACAATGGACAAGGCCCGGACAATGGTTCCACGTCCAAATGCTCTGGTGACAACAAGCCCTTCGGGTGTCCGTGCGTGGACGATTCGGACTGCGCATCAGGAATTTGCCTGACCACGGATGCGGGCAGGCAGTGCAGTCAGGCATGTGGTGAAAATTCGTGTCCCAGGGGATTTTCATGCATGCAGATACTCCAGGGCGGGGACATGATGTGGTTGTGCGTGCCAAAATTCGCAAAACTCTGCCAGCCGTGCAAGGAAAACGTGGATTGCCAGGCCAAGAACCAGGACGGTCTTTCGCTGTGCCTGGATTACGGTGACGATGGTAAGTTCTGCGGCGCCTATTGCGGTGGTGATGACCAGTGTCCGCCTGGTTACGAATGCAAGGCTATGACCCTGGGCGACGGCACACCCACGAAACAGTGCAGGTTGAAGGAGGGCGTGTGCGCATGCAATTCCCTGGGCAAGGCATTGAACATGAGCACCGAGTGTTACGTTAAAAACGACTACGGCAGGTGCAAAGGCGAGCGCAAGTGCCTGGCTGACGGCCTGTCCGCATGTAATGCACCGACACCCAAACCCGAGCAATGCGACGGCAGGGATGACAACTGCAACGGTGCCATTGACGACATAGACACCAGCAAGCAGTGCAAAAGAACCAATAAGTACGGGACCTGCTATGGCCACCCGATATGCAAAGGGACCACCGAGACCTGCGATGCACCGGAGCCTGCGGCGGAGATCTGCGACGGCAAGGACAACAACTGCAACGGTTACACGGACGAGGGATTTACAGATACGGACAAGGACGGCAAGGCAGACTGCATCGACCCGGATGACGACAACGACGGTGTACCTGACGAAAACGACAACTGTCCCAAGGTGGCTAACCCGGACCAGAAGAACCTGGACGGGGACAAGTACGGTGATGCGTGCGACGATGACATCGATGGTGATGGTTATCCCAACAACAACGACTGCGATCCGAACAATCCGAATGTCCATCCAGGTGCAAAGGAAGTGTGCAACGGGATCGATGACAACTGCAACGGCAAAATCGACGAGGGGAGCTGCGACGACGGCATAGCATGCACGGAGGACGTGTGCGACCCGAAAACTGGCAAGTGTTCGAACACGCCTGACAACGACCTGTGTGATGACAATGACCCGTGCACCGTGGATGTATGCGACACGGACAAGGGCAAGTGCACTCATGACCCTGCCCCGGGTGTTGCCTGCGACGACGGCAATGTGTGCACCAGCGATGACAAATGTCAGGCGGATGGCACGTGCAAGGGCACGGCAATATCAAACTGCTGTCAGAAGGACAAGGATTGCGACGACAACAATCCGTGTACAGTGGATACCTGCGATGCCACGACCGGCAAGTGCACGAATACACCTGCGGACGATGGTACGGCGTGTAATGCGGACAACAATGGGTGCACCAAGGATGACAAGTGCTTTGGTGGCAAGTGCAAGGCAGGCGCCCAGGTGGATTGCGGACCCAGTCCGTTCCAGTGCCTGACCCTGGTATGTACATCCACGGGTGAAAATTCCTACAAGTGTGACAGCCAACCAAAACCCAAGGACACTCCATGCAACGACGGCGACGTGTGTACCACCAACGACAAGTGTGATGACGCTGGCAACTGCGTGCCCGGACAGTCGGTCACAGGTTGTTGTCATGTGGACAAGGATTGCGATGACAACAATGCATGTACAGTGGATTCCTGTAACAAGGATACGGGTTTGTGCATCCACGAGAACGTGTCCGATGGGGCACCGTGTGATTATGATGACAACGGCTGCACCGTGGGCGACCAGTGCCGCAACGGTGTGTGCATACCAGGTCCCCTGGCGGATTGCAAGCCTGATGCGGACAACCCTTGTATGACAAAGGAATGCGTCAGTACGGGGGCTGATTCCTACAAGTGCCAGGACAAGCCTGCTGACGTCACCGTACCGTGTAACGATGGGAACTATTGCACCGTGGGTGACCATTGTGACGGCAATGGGGCGTGCGTTAGTGGAGGGCCGCGTGATTGTTCAGCAGTGGCCGGCCCATGCCAGGAGGGTTATTGCAGCCAGTCCGCGGGCAAGTGCCTGACCAGGAACAAGGCCGCAGGCACGGCATGCAATGCGGATGACAACGGATGTACCATGGGTGACAAGTGCGATGCGGAGGGGAACTGCCTGCCCGGTGATGACGTGGACTGCTCGAGTGTTGCGGACCAGTGCAACATCGGCAAGTGTGTGAGCCTGTCCGCCACGGAGTACAAGTGTGAAAAGGACCCGAAGCCTAAGGGCGTGAAGTGCGACGACGGGTTGTATTGCACCGTGGACGACGAATGTGACGGAAACGGCAATTGCGTGAAGGGCGCTGACCGTGACTGTTCGTCCGTGGCAGGGGACCAGTGCAACACGGCATATTGCGACGAGGCGTCAAAGACCTGTATCAGGCAAAAATTGCCGGATGGCACGCCCTGCAACGACGGTTCCGAGTGCACGCTGACGGACACCTGCCAGAACGGCGTGTGCGTAGGCCAGGACAACCGCTGCGTCCAGTACCGGATCAGTGCCGGGGGACCATCCAGTCGGGGGCCTTCCACCGCGGTTGCATCCCTGGGTTACGGCCGCTACGTGGCCCAGTGGCAGGGTCAGGACAATGGCCAGAACTACTTCAGGATGAGCAATGCCGAGGGTAGCAGGGAAAACTGGGAAATGGCACCTCAAACGGATGGGTATCATCAATACTACACCAGGATTGCGGTGGACGAGGTGGGCAATTACCTGCTGTTGACGGAAACCGGACCCGATTCATCCTATAACAGGCGAATAAACAAATTTATAATCGGGTCACTTTACTCGTATGCCGGTGTCCTGCAGACCAAAAAGTCACTTGGTGACACTGGTTATTGCTATAGCTATTATGGTTATTGTTATATCCGTTTCGTACGCGCAATACCCCTGTCTTTCGGTTCCAACCAGTGGGGCGTGATCATGGATGGAGACGGCAAAAACCTGACCTATCGTCCCCTTGCCTCTGACCTGACACCAGGCGATGCAAAGGTCCTGTTAAACTCCTCGCCTCACTATTGGGACGCGGTGGTCATGAACGGCCAGACAGGCCTGGTATGGACTACGGGACACCAGATCTACTTCAGGACCTTCGACCGATACGGCAATCCCACCATGGCGAACCCCATGACCCTGGTGGACCAGGGGGATTCCACAACCATCTATGACGTGGTCATGGGCATTGCGCCCAACGACACGATGGTGCTTGCCTGGACACAGGACGACGGTGGTCCCAATGACCACGAGGTGTACTTTGAACGCTTCTACACGGACGGTTCCGCCGCCATGACGGCACCGGCAAAGGTCAACACGTCCAGTGCCGGCGACCAGAACGTTGGGGACCTGTCGATATTCACGGACTCCGGCTTCGTGGTGGTGTACGAGGACTCCAAGGCGGACGGGAACGGCTGGGGCGTAAAGGCACAACGCTTTGACTCGTCCAACAGGAAACAGGGCAAGGACGTGCTGGTGAACACGCACACACCTGGGGACGAGCGGTATCCCGGTGTTGCTGTCCTGTCCGGTAACCAGTGGGTGGTGGCATTCCAGCAGCACGACAACAACCAGTGGACCACGTGGACCAGGCGTTTTGCACGCGACGGCACGCCTGTGATGGGCAGCCTGGAACGGGTGGTTAACGAAACCACCACCGGACAGCAACAAAATCCAGCAGTGGCAGCCACCGGCACCCACAAAGTAATGGTGACCTACCAAAGCCCGGTCTTCGGACAGGACGTGCTGGAGGTGATGGGCAAGGTGTACGACAGCACAGGCACTATCGTGAAAAAGGAATTCCAGGTGAACACGCACTACCAGGACGCCCAGCAGAATCCAGCGGTGGCGGGTGGCAGCAACATCTTTGCCGTGGCATGGGAATCCATGGCCCAGGACGGGTCTGACCTGGGGATCGTGGGCAGGATATTTGCCGACGACGGCAGCGCGAAGACCAAAGAGTTCATCGTCAATGACACAACCAACCAGGCCCAGCGCCAGCCTGACGTGGCATTCAACAAGGAGGACCAGGCCATGTTCGTGTGGAGCGGGTTCATGCCGGGTCATTCGTTCGACGTATTTGGCAAGGTCTATGGCAAGGATGGAACCAAGCTCACGGACGAATTCCTGTTGAATTCCACGCGGGAGGACAGCCAGGCCAATCCGAAGGTTGCAGGGATCCCGGGGACCGATGATTTCGTGGTCGTATGGGAGTCCAAGGCACAGGATGGTGATGGCTGGGGTATTGTGGCCAGGAAGTTCGATGCCAAGGGTAATGCCAAGAGCGATGAGGTGATTGTCAACAGTACAACCAGTGGCGACCAGACCATGCCTGTGGTTGCCGCCTCCGCCAGCAATATCGCTGTCTGTTGGTCCTCGTATGACCCCACCACCATGGATGACGTGAAGTGCCAGTTACTGAAAAACGACATGACCCTGGCAGGCAACGAGTTTACGGCCAACAAGGTGCTGGATGGCACCGAGTCGGAGCCCATTGTCCTGTACCTCAGCGACGGTTCGTTCGTGGTCGGCATGGTCTATTCCGGGTACAACGGACTGGATGGCGACGGCAAGGGCATCGAATTCCAGCGCTTCACCGCATCCGGCGCCATGACAGGTCCGGGGATGGTGGTCAACCAGACTTGGACAGGCAACCAGTATGCCCCAAGGGTTGCACTGTTGCCCCAGAACAAACTGTTCTGGGTGTGGCAATCGGATGCCAACGACGGCGATGGCCTGGGTGTGATGTATCGCATACTGAAATCAGAGGAATAAGGTTTGTGTTTGATATGCGATGCATATCGGCTACTGGGTCCGACTGTGCCCCTGCCTCCCTGATTCCTCGCCGGCTTCGAGGTCGTTTGTTGTGCTCTGCTGCGTAACTCGCTCGGCCCTCATAAAAGTGTGATATGCGTTGCATATCAAGGTCATATCGGCCCGGCAGACAGGGATGCAAGATTTGAAACAGGCAAAGTTTATTGCAATGGCTCGGGGTCGGTGTCGCCCGCAAGGGGTCTCGTACCGCCCCCTCGCCCCTGATATCTTGTAGATAACCACTGGCCGGGCGGAATCCGGAAGAATGCGATTCAAACCATCAAAATGTCGCCTTCATGGTGAAACCTGAACTGCCGGGTAAGACAAAAATCCCTGCCTGGACATGTGATCTGGGCTCGATCGCAAACAGTACAATGGACGTGATGACCCCGGCCGCACCCACACCTGCACTTATCCAACCCCAGCGGCGCAGCGTATGGGCCGAATCCACCTCTGATTTAAGGCCTTGCTGGGTGTATGTGTAATCCGGGGCATTGGACAACCCTTTCAAACGGTTATTGGCAACGACCAGCAACCCTATGCCCGTGCCCAGGAATGCCGCTGACATACCTGCCGTTACCCATGCAGCGGTCCTGTAGGAACGCTGTGGTGGGGGTGATACATTGCGAACCAGGGCAGCAGACCTGGGAGCGGCCTTTGATATCTTTCTTTTGGCCGGATTACAGCGGCCCTGGAATGGACGTGCCAAATCCGGGTTTTCCCGGAAGTACGCAGCCACTGCACAGGCCTTTACAATTCCTGCGTTTACCAGTTTGTCCATCCCTGTACGGCACTGCTTAGTCGATCGTGGGCATGCTGCCAGTATCCGGGCCACATCGATTACCTGGTCCGGATCCTTAAGTCTGAAATACTTTATGGAATCAGCGGCCTTGCCGAATCCCATGCGCACAGCCTGCATCTGAACCGGTTCCAGCAGGCCAAGCGCCTGACCGGGGCGCCCCATATACAAGGCGGTGATGCCCTGGTACACCCTGTTTTCCGGCCTTGCTGTCAGTTTCCCTGCCACCGTAAAAGCAAACAGGGCAGCATCATAATCCTTGCTCGAGAAAGCCTTTCGACCCCTCAGGTACGCCAGGCAACCTGCAACGGAGGCTGTGGCCACTGCGTTCCAGGGACAGTTTGCCATGGTCTCGCCTGCGGCCACCATCGCCCGACCCAGGCCCAGCAATGCGTTTGCCGCCTGCCTGTGGTTCCTGTGCTCAAATGCATCCCGGACCAATTTTTGCATCAAGGCCTTACGTATGGCGTTGACCCGACTTGTGCCAAGTATACTCCCGAGCCTGGTCCACATATTCGAAAGGACCCTGCCTTGTGATATCTGACGCATAACGTCAGTTTTGAAAGGCTTTTGGGCCAGCATAGCGTTCAGCCTGTCCCGGATATCGTTCCTGACTTTTTTGTAGCCCGAAGCCTGTTCGTACAGGATACACAGGGCTGATACCCCTGCAATGCCTTTTTTCCCTAAAGCGGCTTTCAGTTCACATTCGAATCTCATACTTTGAATGGTGTGTCTGACCTTCACGGGCAGTTTTTCTGGTTTCAGGCGACTGGCATAAGTACTCATGGATGTACAATCACCCAGGTGGAAATAGATATATGCCAGGTTGAAGGTAATATACTGATTCGGCAGGACCAGGTATGCCTTCTTTACCACCTCCAGTGCCCGCTCAAACTGCCCTTCTTTTTCCAGTTTCAGTCCCTGCCTGTACAGTACCAGGGCTGCACGCTCCTCGGCCGTGTACTGCCTGGCATCGACTGTGGCCGCCGAGGTCACCAGGACAAGCAATACCGCCACCAGCAGTGCATCAAGGAAGGAATTTCCAGCCATTTTTTTTCATCCTCTTTCTCTTTCTTCTGGGTTTTACGTGCCTTTTGGTGTGGATGTCAGTATGATGGGCTGCACCACTGGGCTTTGATTCCACATGATTGGCAAGCACAGGGGGGAGGTTCATTTCCATGCGCCTGGATACGACCCTGGGACGAACATCCGCCGGTCTGGGCAACGGTTTTGGTGTTTTGGGCTTGACCACTGTTTTCAGCATCAGGGTATGTTGCTCGTCATGGTGTGCATCGCGACTATTGTACCGTAGTATGAGGCCCGCGGCAATCACTGCACCCAACACTATCAGCCCAGGCAATATCAATGCGGAACCCCGCCTGTTGTGCCCCGAATACCCGGTCAATGACTTCAACCCTCCCGCATCACCAGCCCGAATCAAGGTGGAAGAGTCATATACCTTCTCGGATTTGGTCGTGGATATGTCCGTGGTAACCAGACCCTTGACCGTAACCTTGGTCCCCATAACAGCCGACCTCAACGCCTCCTTGAACTCTTCGGCACTGGAAAACCTGGCCTTCACCTTGGGTGCCATGGCCTTTTTCAGAAACTTACGAATGGATGCAGGGAGCGCCTTGGCCTGTGGGAGTTCCAGGGGGTCGTACCTGGGATTCATTTTCTTCTTCAGCATTTCCACGGCTTCCTTGCCCGGAAAGGGTCGGGTGCCACACAGGATTTCAAAGAGGATAGTCCCTACCGAGTAAAGGTCAGCCCTGTGGTCGATTTTGGTACCGTATTGAACCTGCTCCGGCGCCATGTACTGAGGGGTTCCTACTGCCAGACCACGCGTCAGGTCCTCGTTTGATTCCACGGCCCCGCCAACCACCTTTACAAGCCCAAAATCCAGCAATTTTACGAAGAATGGGTTACCCTTGACCTTTTTCAGCATGATATTGGCCGGTTTTATATCCCTGTGCACGAGTCCCATGGCATGTGCGGATGCCAACGCATCCAGTACCTGGTCGAATATGTGCAGCAGGGTGTCACGACTGATCTGCCTGTGTGTCTTGCGCAATTGCTTGAAAAACTGGCCCAGTTCTATTCCGCCATCCACGTATTCCAGCACCATGAACGGAACCTCGGCTTCGTACAGGGACACATACTGGATTCCATAATCCAGCAGTTTCACTATGTTCGGGTGATTCAGCCTGGACAAGACCATGGCCTCCCGTTCGAACCGCGTACGTAGCTGTACCGTGATGTCCAGTCCGCTAACCACCTTTAGTTTTATTGCAACCTCCCGGTTGAAGGGCTTTTGCAGTGCAATGAACACATTCCCCATGCCTCCGGAGCCTATCTTTCGCACCAGCAGGTAGCGCTTATCCAGTACCTGTCCCACCATCACGTCCTTGGACTTGGGGTCATTCTGGATCTTGCGCAGGTGATAGTCCGGTATCAGGTGATAGCCCTTTCGCCTGCACACATCATTCGTACAGACCTCCCAAACCTGTCCTCGGGTCTTGTAGCAATTGGGGCAGGTCCCTTTAGACTCCGGCGTGCCCATCCCATTTATTATACACTAATTCTCAAAAATTGATATTTCCTGGGTACCAGGATTACAGGCCGCGCACACAGAGCACGTGATCTGCTGAATCCTTGTGGTTGTACATGACGAATCCATACACGAATCCTGTTTCAAGCGCCTCCCCAGGGTCCCCAGTGTCCGGTGTTGAGGTCCAAAACCATACCGACGATATCCCTGGAAAATCGCTTGCAGGGTTACTCTTTTCATAGGCCACCAGGGTGGTCATTTCGTTTACATCGGGTAGCCTCCAGTCGGAAAATCCACCGTAGTCGAGGCCTTCACAGTACGCCAGGGCCTGCTGCCAGTTCATGTTGTCCGCACCTGTCTTTTGCCACATCAAACCAGTAAGCATGTCTATGACAACCGGTTCCCCGGTCTTATATGCCCTGGTAACAAAACGGCCCTGGCTTTCGTATGGGGCCTGGCTGCCAATCACACACCTGGCATAGTGGCGTTCGGTCCCCCCATCGATATACGAGAGCCCATGGTTTGCAAAATCCACCACAGGCCGCAGGGTGGGCAATGCCGGCTTGCTGGTGGATGCCCAGAAATAACCGGAAGGTGTCCCTGGAAAGACGGTGGTATCAATTGCTGGTTTCTGCTTGCTGTAATTCACAAGAGAGGACAGTTCGTGAGGGTCAGGTAACCGCCAATCGGTACTGCCGGCATAATTCAGGTTTTTGCAGTAATCCTCGGCCTCGGACCAGGTCAGATTGGACCCAAAATCTACTTCCCAGGTCAGCCCTGTCAGCGAGTCCTGTACTATTTTGTCTCCATCCAACTCTTTGGCAGTCCATTGTCTTGGTGCCCCCGGGTACTGTGCATCCTGACCGCAATAAGGTGTGGACGCACAGCCGTCTGAGCCAGGAGTCCCCGGACAGGTAATTTGTTGTGAGCTGTTATAACAAGTCTGGGTATCCGTGGAGGAAACAGGGAACAGTATTGCGCTACAGGCACCCTCAAAACAGAATTGTCCATCACTGCATGCAGGGCTACACAGGTAGTCACAACGGTTGTTTACACATTCAAGCCCGCTGGGGCAACCACAATCAGCAGGGCAGTTACCGCAGTTTTCAGTCGGCGTGTTGCATTTGCCGTCACCGCACCACGGTTCCGAGACACATTTGCCATACTTGCATGACAGATGTATATCACACTGACCGCAATCGACCTGTTTCCCGCATCCGTCATCCCATTTGCCGCATTCCTTGCCCAGGTCCTGACACGTCTTAGGTGTACAACACGCGTTGTCGTAACACACCTGTCCCTTGTCACACTTGCAGTCACCGGGACAGGTGCCGCAATCCTCCGAACCGTTACACTCGCCGTCACCGCACCATGGCTGGGCAACACATTTGCCTGCCTGGCACACCTGGTGTTCACCGCACCCCCCGCAATCGACCTGTTTCCCGCATCCATCATCCCATTTGCCGCATTTCTTGCCCAGGTCCTGGCACGTCTTCGGTGTACAACACGCGTTGTCGTAGCACACCTGTCCCTTGTCACACTTGCAGTCATCAGGGCAGCTACCGCAATCCTCCGAACCGTTGCATTCCCCGTCACCGCACCACGGCTGGGCAACACATTTGCCTGCCTGGCACACCAGGTGTTCACC
>WGCQ01000056.1 GCA_015493765.1 Deltaproteobacteria bacterium | reverse complement strand
TGTGGGGTTAAACCCCGCGCGCGCTGTTTGACCACCGCGGTCGCCCTGTCAAACGTCCCAATCGGGACAAAATACCTAACAGCAAGTAATGTGCCAGAACACATGCCAGACAAATAATGCTATAACATCAATAGATTGCACCATTATGCACACTTATTCATAGAAACAAACAGTCCGAAAATCCGGACCATCAGTCCGGAGGAGTCCGGAAAACCGGACTATTTTCAGCACGGCCACGGCCAACGGACCACGGTCTCGGCCACGGCCAACGGTCTCGGCCTCGGTCAACGGTCACGGTCAACGGACCACGGCCTCGGCCACGGCCTCGGTCACGGTCCACAGTCACGGACAACGGTCACGGAAAGAATGCCGGCTGGAAGCCAGCGATCCCAGGTCAACGGCCACGGTCAACGGTCTCGGCCTCTAAAAATGCGCACCCTACCCGGAGATATCGAGTCCACGGAGCAACGACAAAAATGCCACCTGCCGCTTACGAAACGCCTCATCCCTGGACAAGGATTTTGAGCCAGAATCCGGTTGCTGCAAGCCAGCCTGTTTTTCCCGAACCACGCGGCCTGTAACCCTGGTCATGGCCTCGATCATATGCGCGGCGTCCTGTTGTACCTTCGGTTTCGGTGTCCTTCGCTTCTGTTCGCGCAAGGGCTGCACACCCGCACTTTCAACGAACATGTCCCACACGCCCGAGTCATGCTCCTGAACACCAAAATCACTGTCCTCATCCCCAGGTACGTTTTCCTGCACCTGTTGTTCCTGCACAATGGCCTTGCGCTGTTGCACATGGGCATAGGCCGCATGAAATGCCTGAACCGCGTCCTTGAAATCCTGGCATGATACCCAAAAACCACCCTGCCTGCGGATTCGCTTTCTCAACTCCCTGTCATCCGTGACCACGCCCACAAAACCAGGCAATTTGCGCAGGTTCTGCACGATCCAATCATCCGCAATCATGCCAGGAGGTGTGAACCGTACCTGCACTCCTGACACCTTGTTATTGTTCCACACATGCACATCGTCGTGGCTGTCGAACACCACTATCACCCGGATACCGCGATACCTGTAATAACGCCTCAGCATGGCAACCAGGCCATCACGCTGCTGCCTCAGCCTGGATGCCACGATCCCATGAATCGTGCCTATGTAATTGTATCCGTCGATCAGTATGGTTGTATTGTCCCTGTCCACAGCCCTACCCTTCAGCCCTTATCCAGTCCATGAACCATCGCTTTGAATTGCCTGCCCCTGTCCTCGAAATCATTAAACGCATCAAAACTGCTGCACCCGGGACTCAGCACAACAGTATCGCCCCTGACCGCGGCACTGAATGCCATACGTACGGCATCCTCCATGTCCTGTGCAGCCTCGGTCTGCACCATTCCCTTGACTGCATCCGCAATACGCGGACCTGCAGGCCCGGTATGTATGACCAGGTATGCCTTGTCGCGCAGGGCCTCAGCCATTTCATCGAACGGCAGGCCTTTGTCATGGCCTCCCACGATTGCAATAACCCTGCCGTCCAGGGCACGCAGGCCTGCTGCAGCGGCATGAGGATTCGTCGCCTTGGAGTCGTTGACAAACCGAACACCTCCAATCTCGGCCACAAACTCCAGGCGGTGTTCCAGCCCCTTGAACGCACCAAACGCTGCCGAGGCACCCTCCAGGTCCACATCCAACGCCATGGCCACCCCCAGGGCCATCAGTGCGTTTTCAGCATTGTGCCTGCCAACCAGGCCCAGGTCCTCGCGTCCCGCCGCAATACGATATTCGCCATTCCGTGCCACGACAAAATCCCCACCTGACAAAAATACGCCGTTTGTCAGTTTTTCCCTCGTGGAGCAGTCCACCACCGACTGCCCATGTACAGGCAGAAAACTGTCGCGGATAACCGGATCATCCATGTTGCGCACGAACACATCCCCTGCCAACTGGTTCATGATAATGCGATGCTTTGCCTCTACATAGGCATCAAAACTACCGTGATAGCCCATGTGGTCCCTGGCAATATTCGTAACCACCGCAACTTCCGGCCTGAAACCGCGAGACGTCAACAACTGGGCGGAACTCACCTCCAGCACCACTATGGTATCCGGGTCCAAATGTCCAGGCAGCGTGGCCACCGGCGTACCGATATTACCGGCGGTCACTGCCTTGCGACCGAGCGCATTCAACAGGTGCGCAGTCAATGCAGTCACCGTGCTTTTGCCGTCTGTTCCTGTAATCGCCACGACCACACCCGGCCACATCCGGTAAAACAGTTCGATGTCGCTGATCACCTCACTGCCCAATCGTTGGGCCAGTCGAAATCCCCGACTACGTGGCGCAATACCCGGTGAAATCACTACCACATCCCCCGGCCTGACCACGAGGCCATCCGTGTGTACGTGTACCCCGTCCGGTAATTGCGCGACCCTGTCCTTTAATTCGTGTCCCGGCCTGTCGTCAGATAACAGGACATCAGCCCCTTGCTCGTTCAGCAGTCTTGCCGTGGCCACACCTGTCCGGGCCATGCCCAGAATGGAAAAACCGGTCCCTTTTATTTTCATGTATCCCCTTGCTTTTCCGCCTGATCCAGCAGGTATTGCTTCAACCTGTCCGCCTGTTCAAACATATCGGGGCCTCCCAAAAACGTTATCATGTCGCCAGGTTGCACAATTTTCATCAATAGCCCTGGCACATCATCGAGATCCTCCACGTAATCCACCTTGGGATGGAATTCCCTGACCTTTCGGACCAGAAATTCAGTATCAATGCCCGGGATCGGTTTTTCCCCCGCGTCCCACATCCTGGTAATGATCACGTGGTCCGCATCCTTGAATGCCGTGGCATACTCGTCCTTGAGGTAGTTCAGCATGGTATAACGATAGGGCTTGAATACTGCGATCAGCGTGCGCGGATTGAAACCGCGGGCCGTTTCAAGCACCCTGCGTATGCCGGTGGGGTGCGAAATATAATCCTTGACCAGCAACACGCCAGCCGCCTTCTCGATCCCAAAACGATTCTCGATGCCAGAAAAACCGGATAAGGCATCCCTCAACTCGGCAGGTCGGATATCCAAACCAAGACACACGGCCAGGGCACCCACGGCATTGGAACAGTTATACCTGCCAGGCAAAGGTAAATCAAACAAGCCCATATCCTTGCCCTGGGCAAACAAACGGAATCTGGAGCCATTAGGCCCCAGGCTGACCAAATCACCAAAAAAGTCAGCATCACGTGTCAGGCCGAACGTGACAAAATCACGCTTGCTGAGCCTGGCGGCCCTCATGGCCCCAGGGTCGTCCGCACATACAAAGGCGGTCCGTAGTTTGTCGTTTTTACCCAGAAAATCAGCGATTGTATGCACCACGTGGTCAAAATCGCGATAGTAATTCAGGTGGTCCGCCTCCACGTTGTTGACCAGCGCAAAATTGGGCCGGGCATTCAACAGGGACCCGTCACTTTCGTCCAGTTCTGCCACCAGCACGCTACCTTTCGACCCACGCGCATTGGTACCGTAATCATTGAGGTAGGCACCGATTGCAAAGGCCGGGTCCTTACCGGCCTTATCCAGCATGAACGCGATCAACGAACTAACCGTGCCCTTACCGTGGGTACCCGTAACGCCGATCCCCAAAGGATAGTCCTCCAAAAGCCCGGCCAGCACCTCGGCCCTGTGAGCAACCTCAACACCAGACCTCATGGCAGCCACCATTTCAGGGTGATCCGCGGCCACAGCAGTGGAATAAATCACCAGGTCCATGTCCAGAACATGTGACGGGTCGTGCCCTATGACCACGTCCGCACCTTCCCCTGCCAGTTCGCGGGTGATCCTGGATTCACGCGTGTCGCAGCCTGTAACGCGTACCCCCTTGTACAGCAATAGCCGGGCCACCGCGCTCATCCCTACCCCGCCTATACCGATCATGTGGACCATTTGTCCGGGCTTTACTCTGACTTGTTTTGCCACTTGGGCGCCTCCTTGGCAAAGAATGCCCGCAGGCCCTCCTGGTGTTCAGGAGCGGCCCACAGGGCGGTGAATTCGTCCAACTCGTAGTCCAGGTTTGCAGCCCATGTCCCGGCCATGCCTGCCCGGATCACGCGTTTTAGCGATGCCACGGCAGCAGGCGACAACCGGGCAACCGAACTGCGATAATCATCCAGCACCCCTGGCAGATCGACGCTGTCCGCCACTACGTCCACCAGTCCGATGTGAAGGGCTGTTTTGGCATCGACCATCCGCGCCGAGGACATCAAGTAAAACGCCCTGCCAGGTCCTATTAACGCGGCCAGTCGGCTGGCACCGCCCCATCCCGGAATCAGTCCAAAACGTGCCTGCGTAAAGCCCATGCGGACATGAGATGCAGCAATTCTAACGTCGCAGCCCACGGCCAGTTCCATGCCCCCGCCGAACAAATTACCTGAAATCGCAGCAATCACCGGCACCGGCAACGCCTGAAGCCCATCGATTACACTGCGCATCTTCACTGCCATGGCCCTGCCCTTGTCACGCGTGTCCAGTGCCAGAAACGACTTCAAGTCACCTCCGGCCAGCATGACAGTGTCCGGCCCGGTTATGGTCAGGGTCCTGGCATCCGCCATATCCGCAACCTGCCTGACCAGTTCCATCATGCGGTCCATTACCGCCATGGACAAGGCCGGCGGCCCCTTTGTGCTGCCAAAGGCCATGCACGGATGGAGCGGGTCATGCGTATCCAGCGTAACCACTGTCTCAGGCATCGGACAGCCTCTCCACGGCACGACGCAGCAATGCGGGCAAATCCATGGGTTTACGCGAGGATAACAGGTTACCGTCCTCCACGAGTTCCGCGTCCTCGAAGGTTGCGCCCGCATTTTTCACATCATCAATAATCGCCTCGTAACAGGTCATATGCCGGCCTTTTAGCACTCCTGCCGACGCCAACACCCAGCCTCCATGGCAAATCACCATGACCAAACGATTTTCAGCCATCGCCTTACGTACGATCTCCAGGATATTCCGATCCAGGCGCATCTTGTCCGGTGCCCAGCCGCCTGGTATGAATATCGCATCGAACGACTGGTCCTTGACCTTGTCCGCAGTGGTATGGGCAGTGATACTGAGCCCGTACTTACCCTTGTAGGTCGGGCCGGTTCCCGTCTTGCCCACCAGCAGGACATCGGCACCTGCCTCCAAAAAACGCAGATAAGGGTAATAGACCTCCAGGTCCTGGAACAGGTCATCCAGCAATATCGCGATTTTTTTGCCCTTCAGTTGCATACAACCTCCAAAAAGAAAGCCTGATAAACTATATCTTTATGGTCGCAGGTGTCAACATGAATCCCGTGATTCAGTGGCCGTGTGGGGCCGGCATCCTGAGGGCCGAATCCGTGGCCGTTGGCCGGGGCCGGGGCCGGGGCCGTTGACCGAGTCCGAGGCCGTGGCCGTTGACCGGGGCCGTGGTTTCCGGTTACCACGGGAGCCTTCCCGCAAGGCCCGCAGGGCCGTCCCGAAGCAGCCGCAGGCTGCGTCCCGAGACCCGACGCCCGATGCCAGGATCCCGAAAACACGTCACCTGCACAATCCCCACACCATCCCATTCAACCGGTCGAGTGTCCGGATCAACGTTTCCATTTCCCCATCATCCACCAAGCCCAGCATGCGAATGATATCCAACGCAGCGGCCAGTTCCCTGCCCGAGCCGTAGGCAACGGTAAAATGGTACCTGCGGTCCCTGCCTGTCCTGCCAGCGCCTTCTGCAATGTTCAGCGGGATACTGATAACAGCACGCCTGGCCTGGTCCAAGA
>WGCQ01000055.1 GCA_015493765.1 Deltaproteobacteria bacterium | reverse complement strand
TGACACCGTGATTGACGCGGACACCGTTACTGATACTGCGGACATCCATCGTGACACCCGTATTGACACCACCGACGCTGACACCGCCCGTGATACGGACTCGGCCACGGACACTGTCACGGATACGGACTCGGACGCTGACACTGACGCTGCCGCGGACACCGACACCGGCCCAATGCCCCCGATTGACATCATCATCCTATCCGATACCCGGCCGGACGCTGATTCTGTGACCGACGCTGACACGGCCACTGACTCGGACACCGCCACGGCCCCGGACACGGCCACTGACTCGGACACCGCCACGGACGCCTCCCCTGACGCGGATGCCTCCACCGAGCCCGATGCCCTGCCCCCAATCGACATCGCCTGGCCGGATTCCACCCATGACACCGCCACGGTCACGGATACGGCCACTGCCACCGACTCGGACACCGCCACGGCCCCGGACACGGCCACGGACACGGTCACGGACTCGGCCACGGCCACTGACACGGCCCAGCCCGACGTGTGCCGACCCCTGACCTGCCAGGAGTTGGGCTTTGAATGCGGGGCTGCGGACGACGGATGCGGAGGCAGCCTGGATTGCGGCAACTGCGGCGAACACCAAAAATGCCAGGACCACCAGTGCGTGACCCTGCCGTATTGCGGTGACGGCACGTGCAACGGCAACGAAAACTGCGGGACCTGCCCGGCCGATTGCGCATGCCCCATAGGCCAGGTGTGTTATGATAATGCCTGCTGCACGCCTGACTGCACGGGCAAGGACTGCGGGGATGATAAATGCGGCGGCAGTTGTGGGGTTTGCAACGACAGCCTGGACTGCACAACGGACACGTGCAATGCCCAGGGCAAATGCGAATACAAAATACAGTCCGACCATTGCCTGATCAACGGCCAATGCTATGCGGACGGGGCCCAGGACCCGGATGTTTCCTGTTTTATATGCAATGCCCAAAAGGACAACCAGCACTGGTCGTCGGATTGTGCTGACATGGATTCCGCATGCACCATGGGCCAGTGCATGGCCCAGCTCGGCACCTGCGTAAAGGTGCTGCTGCCCAAGGGCACGGGGTGTGATGACAATGACCCGTGCACAAAGAACGACCAGTGCACGAACGATGGTCAATGCAATGGCACCCCATACAGTTGTGATGACGGCCTGGACTGCACAACAGATACCTGCGATGGCCAGGGCGGGTGCGAAAACACGGTAAAGCCCGGCTTTTGCCTGATCGACAACAAATGCTACAAAAACGGGGATATAAATCCTGACAACCCATGTCAGGAGTGCAATGCGGACACGGCGCCCGATGCCTGGACCACGGATGACACGAATACCTGCGGCACGTATGCGAATGCGGACGCAAAATGCGTAAGCGGCACATGCCAAATCCAGTGCGTCCAGGGCTATGCGGACTGCAATCACGACATGAACACGGACGGCTGCGAAATAAACACCCTGACGGACAGCCAGCACTGCGGCGGGTGCGACACGCAATGCCCAGCAGACCAGATATGTTCAAACGGCCAGTGCAAGCCCGAATGCGATAGTGGCCTGACAAAGTGCGGGGACAAGTGCGTGGATACAAGTAGTGACCCAGACAACTGCGGCGGATGCGGCAATGTGTGCGCGTTCGCAAATGCCCAAGGACAGTGCGTAAACAGCCAGTGCCAGATAAAGGCCTGCAACGACGGGTTCAAGGACGCGGACAACGACCCATCCAATGGCTGTGAATGCCAGGTTACGAACAATGGCACGGAGGTCTGTGACCACAAGGACAACGACTGCAACGGGGTCACGGACGACGTGGCCGATGACGTGGTTGCAAACGACCCGGCAAACTGCGGTGCCTGTTTCAACCAGTGCCCGGCTGGCGATACCACAGAGTACGCGGGGTGCGTAAACAAGGCCTGCGTGCTGATCCCATGTGCGGCAAACCACTACGACATCGATGGGGACCCGACGAACCAGTGCGAGTACGCATGCACAATCACAAATAACGGGGTCGAGGCCTGCGACGGCCTGGACAACAACTGCGACGGCCAGACGGACGATGGGTTCGACCTGGACACGGACAACAACAACTGCGGTGCCTGTAACAACAAGTGCGCATTCCCCCATTCCACGTCCCAATGCCAGTCCGGTAACTGCGTGATCACCGGCTGCGATGACGGTTACTACGACATTGACGGTGATGTAACAAACGGCTGCGAGTACCAGCCCCAGCCGGGCCAGGCGATCTGGGTGGACTGCATGGCCGCCACAAACGGCGACGGGACCAAGACAAAGCCATTCAATAACCTGAACGATGCCCTGCTGGTCGTGCCAACAGGCGGGATCGTGGTGATCAAGTCAGGCGTGTGCATGACGGACGGGATAGTAATCAACAAGTCCATGACACTAATGGGCGTGTCCAGGGACAATGTCCTGATCCAGGCCAGTTCCCAGGACGTGGATGACATAACAGTGAGTGCGGAAAACGTGACGATCAAGGACCTGTCCATCACAGGCGGCAAAATGGGTATCAAGTACGCGAACGTGACATCCGGCCTGGTCCAGGACGTGGGCGTGTTGAACATCCAGGCCCCGGATGGAAACGGTGCGTTTGCAGCAGGGATCTGGGTCGATAACTGCACAGGCGTGCAAATAAAGTCAAATGTGGTGAGCGGTGTCACAGGGGGGAAAGGTAAAGGTGGAGGATGTCATTTTTGTACAGGTGACACAGGCGGATTTGGTGCCGGTGTCTATGTGTCGAACAGTACGGGCCTGGAGATCCAATCCAACCAGGTCTCAAATGTGAATGGCGGTACAGGTGGAATCGGGGGACCTGGTGGTACAGGGGGCACAGGTGGGGTCGGTGCGGGCATATATCTGAAAAATACATCGGGCTTGACGTTCCAAAATAACCAGGTCTCGAATGTTGTCGGTGGCACAGGCGGAACTGGTGGACATGAAGGTTCAGGAGGCACAGGCGGGGTCGGCGCAGGGATTTATTTGAAAAATGCCATGAAGAATCACTTTGCAAATAATGCCTTTTCAGGCATAAAAGGGGGCCAGGGTGGCCCAGGTGGCATCTTTGCACCACACGGTGCTGCCCAGCAGGGCTTTGGTTTTTATATAAATCAGGATGCCCTGGACAATGAAATAGACCAGACAAACAACCTGGAAGGGGCGCCAATCGTGTATCTGTACAACAAACACGATTTGACAATCCAGAACCTGGACCTCACTTCCCCGGGCAATCCCACGAATTTTGGCAAGATCGCCATCATAAACTGCCAGAATATCCAGATAAAAAACAACAAGATTGCTAATTTTACTGGTGAAGTCGGGTGGACAGGTGGGGGCTACCAACCAGGTTTACCAGGCAAGATTGGCGCAGGCATATATCTGCAGGACTCATCCAATATCCTAATCCAGGGTAATGAGGTTTCAAACATAACAGGCGGAACAGGTGGAACCGGGGGATCTGATGCTTCAGGCGGCACAGGCGGGGTCGGCGCGGGGATTTACCTGATGAATTCTGTCAGTGTAGAAATCAATACAAATACCATCTCAAGCATCAATGGTGGGACAGGTGGAACCGGGGGATGCTGCGGTTCAGGCGGCACAGGTGGTGTAGGCACAGGCGTTTACCTGACAGGTTCTGTCAATTGCCAGGTCAATACCAATACCAGTTCAAGTATTAATGGAGGTGCTGGTGGACATAGTGGACTCGGTGGTGGAGGCGGCACAGGCGGAATCGGTGCAGGGGTGTACCTGGTTAAATCCGTTAAAAGCACCTTTGAAAATAACCATCTATCCTCAATCAAAGGTGGAAATGGAATTGAGCAGCAGGGATTTGGTTTTTACATAAACGAAGATTCCCTGGACAATACGATTGATACAACAAACACCATGGAAGGGGCACCAATCGTGTATCTGTACAACAAACACGATGTGACAATCCAGAACCTGGACATCACTGCCCCTGGCAATCCCACCAATTTTGGCAAGCTTGCGGTTATCGACTGCCAGAATATCCAGGTAAAAAACAACAAGATTGCCAATTTCTCGGGTAATGACAGGGATTTGACAGTGGGGATCTATATCCAGGGGACCACGAAGATCACGGTCCAGGACAACCAGGTTTCCGGTATAACCGGTACAAAACAGGCCAGTGGCATCCATTTAAAGGCCTGTTCGAGTTCGTTGGTTCAGGGCAATACAATAGCGTCCATCACTGGTGTGCCTGCCCATGGCATCCATCTTGAAAACAGCAACACCGTGAATATCTACACGAATAATATCCAGGGGGTCAAGGCCACGGGCAAGGGCAATGCCACGGGCATAGACATCAAGGATTGCAAGAGCCTGGACATGAAACACAACATCATCAATAACCTGACATCGGATTCAGGCACAACGTACGGCCTGTACCTGAATGGGATCACGTACATGAAGTTCTACAACAACGTGATCAATGCCGCAGATTACGGTGTGTTCGTGGATGCATCCACAAATTCCCTTATCAAGGTGAATAACGATATCATATCGAATATCACGCAATACTGCATCTATAACCACGATAAGAATCTGCAGGGCGCAGTCGCGGCCAGGTTCGATGATTTGTTTGCCTGTGCCCAGGGCGATGTGCACAATGCCTGGGTCATTGAATCCGGCATGCTGCACGAGGACCCGAAGTACAAGGACCCTGACAGCGGGGATTTTCACCTGAACGCGGATTCGCCGCTGATCGATGCGGGCGAGGACAGCAAGGGTGACACGGACTATGACTATTGCAACGAGCCCCAGCCAAATGGGTGCAGGGTGAACATGGGCGCGTACGGCAATACCAGCGAGGCGACAAGCAAGGCCGGCGCATCCCAGTGCGAATGCCAGTGTGCGGACGGGGCCGACAACGACTCGAACGGCAAAACGGACTGCGCGGATGCATCCTGTGACGGCCAGGCCTGCGATGATGGAAACCCGTGCACGATCAATGACACCTGCCAGGATGGTCAGTGCCAGGGCGAAGAAAACCCCTGTGATGACAAAAATCCGTGCACAAAGGACAGTTGTGACCCGTCAACAGGCTGCGTGCATGAAAACGTTGCGGATAACACGGCCTGTGACGACAATGACCCGTGCACAAAGGACGATGTGTGCCAGGACGGGGTGTGCCAAGGCACTGCTTACACCTGCGATGACGACGGGTTGTTGTGCACGGACGACGTGTGTGACGGTACAGGGGGCTGCAAACACAACCTGATTGACGGTTTTTGCCTGATCGATGCCCAGTGCTACTTGAACCAGTGGCTGAACCCGGACAACTCCTGCCAGGTGTGCGACCCGACAAAGGCCACGGACGCCTGGACCCCCCTGCCTGACAACACGCCCTGTAACGATGGCAACGCGTGCACCACCGACGACAAGTGCCAGTCCGGCACGTGCACCGGCCAGGCCGTGGACAATTGCCCGTAGGTGCCGGTCCGTGACCCGCCCATTGGGTTTGCGTGATTATACCGGACGCCCGAATGGTCGTGAGGAGGCGCCATTCATGCGTCGAGAACTTTCAGCAAGGCCTCCGTGGAATCGGATGTTTTTACCGCGTCACGTATTCTTTGCAGGGTATCCAGGTCGTTTGCGGCCCGGATCTTTGCGGCAAGAGCGGGCTCAACAGGGCCGAATTTTAGTTCTATCATGTCAATAAGTAAGGTCTTCGTGGCCTCGAGTCCTTCCTGTCGCCCTTCCTGTCTGCCTTCCTGTCGCCCTTCCTGTCTGCCTTCCTGCCAGCCTTCCTGTCGGCCGTCTTCCAGGCCTTCGTCGTATAATTTTTTTGCTAATGAAGGCATAATCTTACCTCCTTGTTCATTGAGAGTCTTCAACAATTCATCCGGGTCCGCATTCACGGCACCGGCCATGATGTACTCGAAATACAGGCCCATGGCCTCGATACCGGTTCGGGCATCGTAGATCCTGGACAACAATGCCACGATCTCAGGCACCCTTGCAGGAAAATCCGGGTCAAAGATGTGCTTCATCAGCAGCATGGCCGCATTGATTTCCCCTTGACCCCGCAATTTTGCGTCGTCCTCCCGGGTGATGTTCACGAAATCGTATTCAAAGTCAGGCACGTAGCGTAACAGGACCGTTTCGCCCGAAAACAGGTCCTTCAACGTTCTGTACTCGGCCTGCTGCCGTCCGTGATAAAACACAACAGGCACCACGAAAGGCAGGTGTTTTGTGCCCTTTGTGGTGCGCAAATGGCGGTCGTACAACCTCACCATATACCGCAACAGTTGCATGGGCAGCAGGCGGTCCTTGTAACTCTTGTGTTCGAACAGGATGTACACGTACCCCAGGCCTTTTTGCGATTCAACCGTGAACAACAAATCCGAATAGTACGATTTCAGTTCCTTGCCCACCAGGCTGTCTTTTACCGGTTTCAGGGAATTCAGGTCCAGTACCGCGGTCACTTCGGCCGGCAAAAACTTGCGCAGGAATTCAGCCGTGTTTTTGGGCTTGCCGAACACGGTCTTGAAGAACTCGTCGTGCGGGTTTTTGGGAATCAACTTGCTCACAGCATAATTCTATGGGATTGCAGGGGATTTTTCAAGGCATGAGCGCCGGGGATAGGGGCTGGTGTAAACCCGCCCTGAAAGAGCCTTCAAATCAACACACTCCGGGACATCTGCGCTCAAACAGGCTTAACTCTGCGTACCTGAATACAGTTCAGCCCCCTTTGGACTCAAATTTGTTACAGGGATTGCAAAAAACACGATAAAGTTGCAGAATAGCACCCGATGAGTACTCAGGATAACGGCAAAGAAATCCTCCGGTTGAACAAGGTCAGGATCATTACTACTGACCACGAAGGGGTGGACCGGGAGTACATCTTTGACCAGGATGCCATTACCATTGGTTCAGATGCCGAATGCGACGTGGTATTGCAGGACAGCAGGGTTTCGAAACGGCATTGCCGGATAGTCAAGGAAGCCGACAATTATGTATTGATCGACGAAGACTCCACGAACGGGACTTTCCTGAATGGCGTACGCATAAAAGAGGCCTTCCTGGAGCCGAAGAGCAGGTTAAGCATAGGCATGAGCAACCTGTTTTTCGATGTTTTCGGGGAAACCTTTGAAATCACGCCCTCCTATCGCAGCAACCTGGGTGAATTGATAGGCCGCAGTGTAAAGATGCGCAAGATCTTTGCATTGCTGGAAAAAGTGGCCCCTACATCCACAACCGTGGTCATCCAGGGCGAAACAGGTACGGGCAAGGAGGTGGTTGCCAGGACCTTACACAAATTGAGCCCACGGGCGAAAAAGCCCTTCGTGGTTTTTGATTGCGGTGCAGTGCCCAAGGACCTGATCGAAAGCGAACTGTTCGGACACGAAAAGGGGTCGTTTACCGGTGCAGTTGGTGCCAGGCAGGGGCTGTTCGAATTCGCGGATTCCGGCAGCCTGTTTTTGGATGAAATCGGTGAGCTATCCCTGGAACTTCAGCCCAAACTGTTGCGTGTACTCGAGCAACGCGAAATCAGACGGGTTGGGTCGAACAGGCCGGTGAGGGTGGATGCGCGCCTGATCGCTGCCACGAACCGGGATTTACAGCAGGAGGTGCAGGCAGGCAGATTCAGGGAAGACCTGTTTTACCGGCTGTCAGTGGTCACCATACACCTGCCTCCATTGCGGGAACGTACGGAGGATATTCCATTGCTGGTAAGGCATTTTCTGGCGCACTCCGCTTTTAATCGAGGGCCGGATGACCAGCCCAGGGTCAAGGGCGTGTCCGCTGACGCACTGGACCTGTTGATGTCCTATAAATGGCCTGGCAACGTCAGGGAACTGCTTCACGTGGTGGAAAGGGCCGTTGCATTTGCGGAGCACGAGTTTTTGACCGGCCCCGAATTACTGGAACATATGCTCGGTTCGCAATCCAAGCCGCATCCCAGGACCCAGGAAAGGACTGAACCGGCCCCGTGGAGAAACGCACATCCAAAGCGATTCAAAGAGGCCAAGGAAGAGTGGCTGGGGCGTTTTGAAAAGGAGTACATCCATGCGATGTTACAAAAGCATGGCTACAAAATAGCACCGGCAGCCAGGGAGGCCGGGCTGGACAGGAAATATTTCAGACAGTTGGCGCGTAAATACGGATTGATTGAAGGAGGTAAAACTAACAATGGCCCGCAAACTGACTAAAGAGGAAAAACAACGCAGGAAAGAGCGCAAAAAACAACGCCGCATGGATGCACCTGAGCCATCGCGATTGCAGGCATTCATGGGTGACTGGGGCAGGGTCGTGGTGCCGGTTGCCGTGATCCTGATTCTTTACGGGTTAAAGCATTTTGGCGTTATCGGTGACGCCGGATTGGGCGTGGGGATTGGCTTGATCCTGATACTGGGCAGTGCACTGGCCATGATTGCCATGACTATCCTGCAACCCTTCCCGGGCAAGGCCAGGACAGGGACGCTCGTTGCGGCATTACTGATGATAGTGGGTGCAGCCGTGCCCTTCGTAACCATCGTTTATCCAGGTGTGCCGGTATTCACGGCCACACTTACGCACGAGCATACCAGCGAGGCAATAAAGACGAAGAAAATCAAGGGTTACATGATGGTGGCGGTGCGTGCCCCCGACATGGAACGACCGTCCAATCACGGTGGTATCAAGGGTTCGTATCGTATCATGTTTGATGACCAGCCTGTGGCAGGCGAGTTGCACGACATGTGGCACCAGGGCGGCGGCCGAAAGGGGTCCCGTTACGTGGAGGACCTGCATTCCACGGACATTTCCTTTGTAAAATTCAAAAAAACGCCTTCAAAGGTCAGGCTGATGACACTGGACCCGGTATTGAGGGACCGTTTACACGTGGATGTATTCAATGTGCTGATTCCGCCTGTGGTGGCCTTGATTCTGCTGCTGCTGGCCCTGGCCTGGGCGGCATGGCTGGACACCGTATTTCCCGATTTCACCATGAAGATGCGTTTTGCGCCATGGGTCGGGGCAACGATCTTTTTCGTGGCCATATTCGTAAACTCATACGAGCCTACTACGATTGCATCTCAGGCCCTGTGGAGCGCCATACTTGGCGGCATCATGGGTTTTGTCGTGGGATGGGTCGTTTCCGTGATCCCCAGGATCCTGTATGCCAGGCACCGCCGCGGTGTGCCTTCAAAAAAATAGATGATTTTTCCCCTCAAGGATAATATCCCCAGCCGAACCACGCCCGTGGTAACTATTGGTCTGATCACTGTAAACGTGATCATCTTTCTTTTCGAATTAAGCCTGGGGCCTGACCATTTACAGCAATTGTTTTATGTCTTTGGAATCGTGCCAACACGTGTCCACGCCTACCTGTTCACATCCTTTTTAAAGGGGGCTTTGCCCTTTTTGACATTCCAGTTTCTGCATGGGGGGTTCATGCACCTGCTGGGTAACATGTGGTTTTTGTGGCTCTTCGGCGTCAATGTCGAGGACCGTATGGGACATTTCAAATTCCTGCTATTCTATCTCGCTGCGGGCGTGATGTCCGGCCTGATTCACCTGATGACACTGCCCCCATGCGGTAATGCCGCGGCCATGTTGATTCCACAGGTCCTTGCCGTGTGTAATGCCCCGGTCATCGGCGCATCCGGGGCCATAGCCGGTGTCATGGGTGCCTATTTCCTGATGTATCCAACCGCATGGATCAAGGTGTTACTGCTAATCGTGATCATACCGGTGATTTTCTATGTGCCTGCCATCGTATTTTTGCCTGTGTGGTTTCTTTCTCAGGCGGTGCACGTTTTTACCCCCTTGGGCCGTCAATCCTATAACGTCGCATGGGGAGCGCACGTCGGAGGATTCATATTCGGCATGCTGGCAGTGCCTTTTTTGGCAGGCAAAAGGCCTCGACCTTTGGTTCAAGAAGACAGAAATATTTTGTAAAAACTTGACACCGCAGGACGCTTTTGTGAAAATTCCTGGTGAGGTGCTGTATTGAAACTCAATCGCGGAGTTCTGAAGGCAGCGGAATTCAAGGGACTGGACTGGGTAAATTCCCCTCCTGTAAAACTAAGTGACCTGAAGGGTCATGTGGTCCTGGTGCATTTTTGGGACTATACGTACTTTAACTGCTTGCAGGCCATCAATTACATCAAGGTGTGGAATGGCAGATACAGGGATAAGGGGTTGAAGGTCATAGGTATTCATACACCTGAATTTTCGTTCAGCAAAAACAGGGAATACGTGGTGAAGGCTGTTGAAGACCTTGGTATTGATTTTCCCGTGGCCATGGATAATGATTTCCAGACGTGGCATGCATTTTCAAACCGTTATTGGCCTTCGGACTACCTGATCGACAAGGATGGCTTCCTGGCGGATTACCATATCGGACAGGGTGGTTATCGGCAATTCGAGATGGCGATCCAGGAACTGCTGCTGGAACTTGACCCCCACGTGGTGTTGCCGAAGCCGATCGAAGCGTTGAGGCCCGAGGACCGGGAGGGCGCCCGTCTGACATCCGTAACCCCTGACCTTTATTTGGGATTCCGTAGAGGCAGAATCGGCAACAAAGAGGGCTTTATTCCCTACCAGACCGTACAATACAGGAGGCCTGGTACACTGGCACATGATATTTACCACGCGGTGGGCAAGTGGACCGACCTGCCGGAATGCCTGCGTTTCGAGGGCAACCATACAAAGCCGGGTGAAATAATCATTTCCTACCATGCGAAGGCCGTGGTTGTTGTTGTGGCACCAGGCCAGGAAGGCCCACAGGAATTCGAAGTATTGCAGGACGGCCAGCCCTTAAGTGCAATCGCCCCGGGCCTGGATACGGTCAGGGATGGGGACCGCACCATCGTTCGCTGCGACTATCCGAGGTTGTACAGTGTGGTAAAAAACGCGGATCGTAAACGCCATGTCCTGACACTGCGTACCGCTTCGAAGGGGATATGTTTCTATTCCCTGAATTTCATTAATGCGGCAGTGGGCAGGTAGTTTTTTGCGAAAAATCAGGGTGTTACGTAATCAGGAAGGGCGGTTTGGTGTCTTCCTTTCCGGGATCGCCGGTGTCCTCGAGGGTGTGTAAAGACCTACCTGGGATCGCTGGCTTCCAGCCGGCATCTTGAATTGTCTTTGTGTTTCAAGGCTTTGCAAAATACACAAATTTCCGGATTCACCACTAAATCCATCAAATCAACATCCTCGTCCTATCCCAAATCCGACGAGGGACCCGGGGCTGGTCGAGGCCGGCGAGGAATCAGACGTCAGGACCACAGTCGGGCCCAATCAGCCGATATACATCGCATATCAAACTCAAATCCCGAATCCATTACCCGGGCTAATTCCGGAAGAGCAAAAATTTCTGTTGCCTGAAACGCCTCGGGGTGATAATAAATAAGGACGGGCTATTGTTTGATGTGCGAGGTACGCATGAGGCGGGTGTTGAAACACGCGGACCGCAGGCCGGTTCGGTTGGGACGTCGCAGGTTTTTGATGCACGGTGCGGTCCTTATGGTTGCGGCTGCACTCCCGGCAGGGTTGATCCGCGGTACAAAACAGGTCAAAAGACGCAGGATTCGTGGCTACAGGCGTTTACACGTGCTCACGGACGCCCAGTTGTATGGTCCGAATCCCTATGCGGGATGACTCATAAGAGGTGATATGATGAGGCAAATTACAAGGGTTGCCATGGCATGCATGATGGTGATGTTGTTTGCATGCCACAGCACGGCAAAGTCCCAAAAAGGGGCAAAGGCCCGGGCCAAGGCCGCAAAACAGGTGAAAAATCCCAAACCCGCGCTGAAGCACGTATTTCATGCCACGCACGCGGGCACGTGGTACCCGGGGGACAAAAAGGCCTTGCAAACGATGCTGCATGGATTCTTTGACAAGGCAGCCCCCCGCGCGGATGCCCAAGGCCGCCTGGTCGCTCTGATCGAGCCTCATGCAGGCTACGTGTACTCGGGCCAGACCGCCGCGTTCGGCTACAAGTTACTGAAACAGCGCGGCAAAAACGTTCACGTGGTGGTGGTGATGGGGCCTTCGCATACCGTGGCGTTTCATGGGGTCGCAGTGCCGGACTGGGACGGGTTTAAGACCCCGCTGGGTACGGTGCCCGTGGCCACTAAAATAGTGGCGCGCCTGAAAAAACAGGCCCCGTTTCGCGTGTTCGACGCTGCATTTGCCAGGGAGCACTCGGTGGAGATGCAAATCCCCCTGCTCCAGTTCGCACTGGGTAAATTCAAACTGGTGCCCCTGGTTGTGGGCGGGCTGGACAGAAACATGATCCAGCAGGCCGCCAAGGCCTTGCGTCCCTTGCTGGACCGGCCGGACGTGCTGTTCGTGGTCAGTTCCGATTTCACGCACTATGGCCCCAGGTACGGTTATACCCCGTTTACGGACCAGCGCGCACAACACCTGAAGGCCCTGGCCGACCAGGCACTGAACGCGATCGAACATCTCGACCTGAAAGGCTTCATCCAGCACCGCAGCACCACGGGCGACACGATATGCGGGTTTTTCCCGATTACCATACTGCTGGCCATGCTGCCGCACGACACCCGGGTTGTGCCCTTGCATTTCGATACATCGGGCAGGATCACCAATGACTACACGAATTCCGTGTCGTATTTTTCCATTGCGTTTTTCAAAAAACAATCCACAGGAGGTGGCATGATAGAACAAAAGAAATTCCTCAATAAAAACGAGGAGATCGGGCTGCTGCGCCTGTCCAGGCAGACCCTGCGCAACCTGCTGGCGGGCAAGGCCCTGCCTGACCCCAAGGACCCGAAATTCGGCCTGGCCGATTCCAAGGAGGTATTCAAAAAGTACGGCGTGTTCGTGACACTCAACGAGCACAAGCGCCTGAGGGGCTGCATAGGCAACATATTCCCGGTGTGGCCGTTGGCAGAGGGCGTGGTACGCAACACGGTGAATGCGGCCAAACACGACCCCAGGTTCAGGCCGGTGCTGCCGTCGGAGGAGCCGGACATCACCATCGAGATTTCGGTGCTGACCGTGCCCAGGGAGGTCCCTTCGTACAAGGACGTCAAGATCGGCAGGGACGGCGTGGTGATCAGCAAGGGGGGGCACCGCGCGGTGTACCTGCCCCAGGTGGCACCCGAACAGGGCTGGAACATCGAGCAGACCCTGGACCACCTGTGCATAAAGGCGGGCCTGCCCATGTCCGCATGGCGCGAACCTGGCATGCAGTTCATGACCTTCCAGGCCCAGGTTTTTTCCGAGGAGGATTAGGCCCAAATGACCGGACTAAATTCGGCAGTCGGTTCCACCAAGCGGCCCATCTGCTGCGTCGTTTGCACCCATTTGATGCTCAATGTGGCTCTACCACACCTGCGCTCAAATGGGTTTAACTCCTTGCATCTGGACCACTTTCTGAAGCCTTTGTGCTCAAATTTGGCCGGTAATTTGGGCTGGGGCTGCTGAAATGACAGGCAGGCCGTCGGAGGGTGTTGAATTGATGGCAATTTCAGGGCGGGTTTGGACCCCGCCCCTACGATCCAATGCGAAATTTATTAAATCAACATCACTCTGGCCACCTGCGCTCCACGGCCACGGCCACGGACTCGGTCCACGGTCAACGGCCACGGTTACTGGATTCGGGAAGCGGGATTCGGGACGCAGCCTTCGGCTGCTTTCGGGACGGCCCTTCGGGCCTTCGGGAAGGCTTCCGTTACCATTGAAAGCGCTCGGCCACGGCCACGGCCACGGACTCGGTCCACGGTCAACGGCCACGGTCACTGGATTCGGGAAGCGGGATTCGGGACGCAGCCTTCGGCTGCTTTCGGGACGGCCCTTCGGGCCTTCGGGAAGGCTTCCGTTACCATTGAAAGCGCTCGGCCACGGTCACGGTCACGGACTCGGCCACGGACTCGGTCCAGGGTCACGGAAAGGCCGGCAGGATGCCGGCACCACTCGGCCTCGGTCAACGGCCACGGTCACGGCCCCGGCCTCGGACTCAGTGTTCTACCCCAACGGACTCCAAAACTGACATGAAACGGTTCATTGCACCTTTTCTGGTAGGGTTCATCAGCATCCAGGCCCAGACCCTGTTGATGAGGGAATACCTGGTCCTGTTCGGCGGTTCCGAACTGTCCATCGGCATATTCATGGCCGGCTGGTTTCTGTGGATCGGGATGGCTGCCGTGTTGTTCGCCCGCGTGGAACACGTCAGGCGTTTCGCAGTAAAACACACTGGGCTGTTGCTGGGCTTGTGGCCTCTGTGCATCGCGTTGGAGGTCCCGTTCTTGCGCATGGTGCGCGATTTTACCGGTGCCGCGGCATACGAGCCAGTGCCGCCCGGCACCTTGCTGATCGCGGCCCTGCTGGCCACCATGCTGACATCCGCCATGACCGGGGTGATGTTTCCCGCTGCTGCTGCACGCATCCAGTCGGACCGGCGCAGGGGTACGGTCCAGGCGTACTGGATGGAAGCAGTGGGTGCGGTCCTGGGCGGGGCCTGGGTCACGGTCGCGATCGCCCTTTCCGTAAACCTGTTCGTGCAGACCGGTTTTTTAACAATAACAACGATAATTTTAACCTTATTTGCCGATTTTTATACGCAAAACGACAAAATTCGTACATATTTAGCGCCTTTTTTGATCGCAATCGCTGGACTAACATTCCTGGTCACCGGCCGCACCCTGGACCGGTATTTTGCAAGGCTGCAACTCGCATCCACCACGAAGGGCCTGGCCTTTGTATCCAGGACCGAAACCCCGTACCGGGTCCTGACCCTTGCGCGCAGCGGCACGCAAAAGAGCGTGCTGTCCGACGACAACATGCTGTTGACATGGCCATTTACGTCCAGGGACCAGGGACTCAGTGCGTTCCTGCTGGCCCAGACGCAGGGGCACGACTTTTTGGCCCTGGGCATCGAGGGACTGCGCCTGGTGCCGATCACCGCGTGCAAGGACACGCACCTGACCGTGGTGTTCCCTGACCGCACGGCCTTTCACCTGATCGAAAAATTCGTGGGCGGATTCGGTCCGAACGTGCGGTTCGTGGCCCAGGACCCCAGGGTGTTCGTGACCCGCACGAAACAACGCTTTGATGCGGTGCTGGTTGCGGGTGGCGAGCCATCGGTGCTGGTCGCGAACCGGCTGTACACGGTTAACGCATTCCGCATGATCAAGCGGGTCCTGCGCAAAAACGGGGTCCTCGCAGTGCCTGCCCGGATCCCGCAAAACTTCGTGGGGCCACAGTTCCGCGAGTATGGCAGCACGATCCTGGCCAGCCTGCACCGGGTTTTTATGCACACCGGCATCGTGCCGGGCGCAGGCGGTCTGTTCGTTGCAGGCAACCGGCCGATCGCGCTGGGGCCCGCGCAACTGATCGCGGGGTACAAAAAGCGTGGCGGACTGGCCGTAGGCTTCCCTGCAAACGGGTTTTACGGCCTGCTGAAGCCGGAACGCCAGGCGTTCTTGCGGGCCCAATACCAGGCAAGGCGCGGCGTACCGAATACGGACGCACACCCCACCGCATTTTACTTGAAATTGCTGACGCTGTTGAAATTATCGGCCCTCAGGGCCTCGGTAACCGTGCTGGACAATTTTCGCATCCACGGCCGTGCAGTCCTGTTGATCGTGCTGGGCGTGGTGTTTGGCATGCTGCTGCTGGGGCGCTTTCGCCTGGGAAACGCGGGTGCGCCTTACGGTGTTGGCTTTGCAACAGGTGCAATGGGCGCTGCGGCCATGGGCATGGTGGTGCTGCTGATGGCCGGGTTCCAGTCCGTGGCGGGCACCCTGTTTCAGGACCTGGGCGTGGCAAGTGCCGCGTTCATGCTGGGGCTGGTTGCAGGGGCCTGGGTCATGGAGCGCATTGTGTCAGGCCGGGGCACCTGGACGGCGGTGGTTTATTGTGTTGCGGCAGGCGCAGCAATGGCAGCGATTGCCTGGGTCATGCCCATGCACTCGTCCGGCACAGGCAAGGTCCTGTTTTTTGCCCTGTTCGGCATCACGGGCGTGGTTGCAGGCGGCCTGTGGCCCGTGATTTCCCATGCCTTTCGCATGCAGCCCGCGGCCTCGCTGGAGACATGGGACCACCTGGGCGCAGCAGTGGGCGCGGCCATATTCGGCGTGCTGGTGCTGCCTGTGCTGGGCCTGCGAGGTACGGGCATGGCAGCGGGCGCGTTGCTGGGTCTGGCCGGTGCAGGGCTTGCCATGGACCGATTGCGCATCCCGGGGCGGCTGGCCGGGCTGCGGGGTTTTTTGGGCCACGCAACCCACCCTTGGAAACGTACCGCAATCGTGCTTACCGGCCTGACCCTGTTGGCAGTGCTGGAACTGCCGTACCTGAAACCGCCCACTCGGCTGAAAACCACGTTGCCCGTCAAAACATTGCACAATTACGAGACCTTTTCAAAGGCCGTCAAAAGGACAAGGCCCTTTGTGCACTACGAACTTAGTGGCGTAAAACAAAGCAAGCAGGGCGCTGTGCTTACGCTGAGCGCGGCAGTGGCACCGGACATCAAGGGCTTTGCAGGCCCGATCAACCTTTTGATCTCCATCGACAAATCCGGTGTCATCCGCAAGGTCCGCGTGCTGCAATCAAATGAGACGCCCGCGTACGTGGTGAATTTTCCCCGTTTTTTGAAACAGTTCGAGGGCCACCGTATCGACACGCACTTCGTGCTGGGGCAGGGCAAGGGGATCGATGCCATGACAGGTGCCACGATCACCAGCCGGGCCGCTGTCAGGATCATCAACGCAGTGGACCGAGCCGTGGCCCAGGCCGTGCTGCATCGTGCGCCCGCTCCTGCCAAAGGCCCGCGATTCCATCCCACACCGGAGTTCTGGTACGTGCTGGCCCTGGTTGTCCTGGGACTGCTGGTGCACTATTTTGCAGGTCCATGGTCCAGGCTGGCGTTTTTGTTCCTGGTGCTGGCAGTGGGCGGGCTGGTTATGAACGTATCCTTGTCCATACCCTGGATGGCCGATATGCTCAGGTTTCGTTTTCCGCCAGCGGCCAATCTGCACGTGTTCGTGCTGACGCTGTTCGTTTTGCTGGTCACGCCGCTGCTGGGACCGATCTGGTGTGCCCACCTGTGCCCGTTCGGTGCCTTGCAGGAACTGTTGTCCCGCGTGGGGGCCAGGCTGCATTTGCTGCGAAACCCGGCTCCCCGCGTTGAAAAGGCGATGCGCGGCACACGTTATGTCCTGTTGCTAATGGTCGTGTTGACCCTGTACGGGTCGAACCCGGGCCAGATTGCCAAGATCGACCCCATGTCCACCGTATTTTCAGGACACCTGTTTGGTGCGGCCCTGGGCCTGTCAATCCTGCTTTGCGGGGCAGCGCTGTTCAACTATCGTTTCTATTGCCGCAACCTGTGTCCTGTGGGCGCGTTTTTGTCCGTGCTGGGCGGCATTTCAGGCCTTTTCGGGTTGCGCCCCGTGCGTGACTTCAAGCGTTGCGACCTGAATGTGCAGGGCCACTGGGACCACGATTGCATGCAGTGTAATCGCTGCATCCGCGAACTGAAGGGGGACACGAAATGAGGCGCATACCCAGGGGAGGCATCGTTTCCACCATGATTTACGCGTTGTTCATCCTGGTCGCAGTGACAATGTTCGTGTCCAACCTGTTCACCGCACGTATCCAAACCGGATTTGCCGGCATGGGCAGGCCCAGGCGCGTGAATATGCAAAAACTGCAACAGCGGATCCAGTCCAACACCCTGTCCAATCACAAGGCCATGTTTTTCAAGGTGATACGGAAACAGTGACCGTGGCCGAGTCCGAGTCCGAGTCCGAGTCCGTGGCCGAGACCGTGGCCGAGACCGTGGCCGAGTCCGAGACCGTGGAGCGCAGGCGGCCTCGCCTGCTTGTTTCGCGGGCGTCCCGCCCGCCTTTTACGTGGCCGTGGCGACTACTGTGTGTGGGCGGTTTGCCTGGATTTTTGGTGGCTGTTATTTTCCGATGAGTAACCTGGCAAGTTGCAGGTCGAAGGGATTGGTAATCTTGAAATTATTGTGTTCACCGGCCACCAAAAGCACTTCGCCACCCAGCCATTCGACCAACTGGGCCTCGTCCCCTGCCACACGCCCGGTCTTGCGTGCAACAGCCAGTCCGTCCCTCAGCACCCGCATAACGGTTATCTGGGGCGTCTGCACGAGTCTAACCCGTTCCTTACCGATGGTGGCAACCACTTTGTGACTGTCCGTGCCCATGAATTTAACCGCATCCGTTGGTTCAATACATGGTGCCACCAGGTCAACGTTATTTTCCATGAATGCCGTGGTAAGCCTTTCGAACAGGGAGCGCGACGCAAAAGGCCGTGCCCCGTCATGTACCATGACTACTGCCTTATCCGCCACGTCCTTCAGGTGTTGCACAGCGCATTCCACGGATGCCATTCGCGTAGGTCCGCCTTTTATGACTTCCCAGGGTTCACCAAGCAGGTCCTGTGCCCTCTCTTCCATATCCTCAGGGACCACTGCCACGGCCCTTTCCAGGTCTTGTACATGTTCCAGGCCCCTGGCAGTCACCTCGAACATGGGCCTTTGCCCGAGTTCGATGAACCCCTTGGCTCCCATGCCCAGCCGTTCACCTTTTCCTGCTGCCACCATCAGCACAATCATGAATTTTTTATACACCCTTTAGTGTTTCTTAGCAATGGATAGGCCAAATTCCTGCTCGACTTCCGAATTTAGTAAGGTAATTTGGGTATCTGTGGCATGTACAACCTCCTATCGAATTTCCCGTTCAGTCCTGGAACAGCCAGGTGGACAGGTACCTTTCCCCGGTATCTGGCAGTATGACCACAACGGTCTTGCCCGCGTTTTCCCGCCTGGCGGCCAATTGCATGGCAGCCCACAATGCCGCGCCCGATGATATGCCGGCCAGAATGCCTTCCTGCCTGGCCAGTTCACGGGCCGTTTTGCCCGCTGCCTCGTTCGTGACCCGGATCACCTCGTCAACCACCACCATGTCCAGGACATCAGGCACAAAACCCGCGCCGATCCCCTGGATCTTGTGGGGGCCCGGCTTTTCACCGGACAGCACGGGGCTTGCGTCCGGTTCCACGGCAACCACCCTGATCGAGGAATTCATTTCCTTTAACACGCCGCCTACCCCGGTTATGGTCCCGCCAGTGCCCACTCCGGCCACGAATATGTCGATTTTGCCCTTTGTGTCCTCCCAGATCTCGATGGCGGTCGATTCCCTGTGCGCCCTGGGATTCGCCGGGTTGTCAAACTGCTGGGGCATGAAAAATTCATCGGATTGCGCGGCGATTTCGCCGGCCTTTTCGATTGCACCGGCCATGCCCTCCTCCCCCGGCGTCAACACAAGTTTTACGCCGAATGCCTTCAGCAGGTTGCGGCGTTCCAGGCTCATGGTGTCCGGCATCGTGATGACGCATGCGTATCCCTTTGCCGCGGCCGCGAATGCCAGGGCCACCCCCGTGTTGCCGGACGTGGGTTCAACAATGGTCATGCCGGGTCTCAGCCGGCCCTGTCTTTCAGCCGCTTCGATCATGGCAATGCCAACCCTGTCCTTCACGCTGGACAGCGGGTTGAAAGACTCCAGTTTCGCCACTATGTCGTAACCCGCGCCGATCTTTTCCAGCCTGACCATGGGCGTGTTTCCTATGGTCTCCAGTATACTGTCGGCAATCGCCGGCCTGTGTTTTCTTTGCAATTTCATTTAATCCTCCGTTTATCGGGGATCCTCCCGATTTCAGTGTCAAATGTTGTACATCAATGCCTGTCTTTCCAATTTTTCGTTGTATCTCCCCACCATGTCCTGGAGTGTCATGGAATTCAGTGTCCTGCGTATCTGCAGGGTCAGCTCGATCCACAGGTCCCTGGTGGGGCAGGTGGACTTCTTGTCACAGGAACGCGGTCGGGACACGCAGTCCACAACCGCTATTTCTCCTTCAACCGCCACTGCAACGTCGTAAGGCGTCACCTTGTCCGGCGGCATGGCCAGCACGTAACCGCCCTTGCTGCCGCGCACGCTGGCCACCAGTCCAGCGCTTTTCATGCTGGTCAACAGGTTTTCCAGGTATTTCCGTGAGATCCCCTGCCTGGTCGCTATCTTTTCCACCATCACCGGCCCGGTGCCGTAGGCCCTGGCCAGTTCCACGGCTGCCCGCAGCGCGTATCTGAATTTCGTGGTCACCCTCATCCGGTGCCTCCATTAAGAGAAATATTAAATCCCATAAAACCTATAGAAATAGTAACAAAAACAAACAAAAAATCAAGTTTTTTCTTCGTTTCGCTGCAATGCCTGACTTCTATCATCTTGATTTGTAAGGGAGTGATGACTTTTAGAGTTTATTTCCCATGGATATAGGAATGATTTGACAGCCTGATTGTTAAATGCTACTATTACTATAGACTTTATGAAGATTATTTTTATGTAAACGCAATTCACGGATGGAGGCAATAATGATGGCACTGGTTGAACACAACGCAAAGGAATTGCTGAATTGCATCGACTCAACAGTGGATTCGCTCTGCTCGGAAGAAGCTGACCGTGCCCTGTCGTACCACGGACAGACGCGCATACCCATGCCTTCGGCCGATGCCCTGCGTGAATTCGTGGACACGGTCAGGGCAGTGATTTTCCCCGGTTACTTCGGGGACCCGGACATGGGCATCAAGTCCAGGCGGTACCACATGGGCGTACTTTTGGACAAGATCGTGCGCTTGCTGTCCGAGCAGGCGGCCAGGGGTCTGTGTTTCGAAGGTGGCGCGGCACCGGGCAAGACACCCGAGGACTGTGCCACGCAGGCCCAGGAGATCGCCCGGGGATTCGTCAAACGTATCCCCATGATCCGGACCATGCTGTCCACGGACGTCCAGGCCGCGTTCGAGGGCGACCCCGCGGCAAAAAGCCCGGGTGAGACGATATTTTGTTACCCCAGCATCAAGGTCCTGACCAGTCACAGGATCGCGCACGAACTTTACCGGGCCGGGTGCGGCCTGCTCCCCAGGATCATTTCCGAGATGGCGCATTCGGAAACCGGGATCGACATCCATCCGGGAGCCAGTATTGGCGAGAATTTCTTTATTGACCACGGCACAGGCGTTGTGATTGGGGAAACGTGCAGGATCGGCAAAAATGTCAGGCTGTACCAGGGTGTGACCCTGGGCGCAAAGAGCTTCCCCTTGGACGAGGCGGGTAACCCGGTCAAGGGCGTGCCCCGTCACCCCATTGTTGGAAACAACGTGATCATCTATTCCGGCGCCACGATCCTGGGCAGGATACGCATCGGCGACAACACGGTGATCGGCGGAAACGTGTGGGTGACCACGGACGTGCCCGCGGGCGCCAGGGTGGTGCAATCCAGGGCAAACAGGCAGCGGTTTGAACGGGGCGCGGGGATATGAGAGATCTTACTCAAATTTGTTCGGTAATTTGGTTTTTTTTATGAATAATCTTGACAAAAAAGTAAAGATTGGTGAATCAAAAGGACCGCGATTCAAGTTGAACTGCACTCAGCCCCGGATTACCAGTCAAAGACAAATGGAGGTATAAAATGTCAACACGAGAAATTAGCGACCAGGCGCGCAAGGTTAATGAAGACCTGGTTCTGGAAGTCAGTGAGTCAAAAAACGAGCCGTCATGGATGAGGGACATACGGCTGAAGGCCTTGAAAATCTTCCGGGCGTCAAAGATACCGGGCCTGGTACCCGCACAATTCCACGACAGGATTCGTTTCGATGAACTGGCCTATTTCGTGCGCGCCACGGAGGGGCTGGTGGACACGTGGGACGACGTGCCGGAATCGATCCGCAGGACACTGAAAAAGATAGGAATCCAGGAGGCGGAACAAAAATACCTGGCCGGCCTGACCGTGCAGGTGGAAAATACCGCTGTTTACCAGTCCATCCAGAAACAACTGGATCAGAAGGGCGTGATATTCACGGACCTGGATTCCGCGGTCCAGCAGTACCCTGACCTGGTAAAGCAACATTTTTCAAGGATCATGCCGCCCGAATCAAATATCTTTGCGGCCCTTAACACGGCCTTGTGGTCAGGTGGGGTGTTTTTGTACGTGCCCGCGGGCGTGGAAGTGGGCATACCCTTGCAGTCGTATTTTCGGATCAATTCATCAGGCCTGGGCCAGTTGGAGCACACGGTAATCATGCTGGAGGAAGGCGCCCGCGCGCATTACATCGAGGGATGCAGCGCACCGCGTTACAGCAAGGCGGACCTGCATGCGGGCGTGGTGGAGGCGTTCGTTGGCAGGGGCGCGTCCCTGAAATTCACCACGATCCAGAACTGGTCCACGAACGTGCTGAATATTTCGAACAAGCGGGCCATTGCAATGGAAGGGTCGTTCGTGGACTGGGTGGACGCGAACATGGGGGCCGGGCTGAACATGAAGTATCCCACGGTGATTTTGTCGGGTGAGGGGGCAAGGGCCCAGTCGTTGTCCCTGGTGTTCGCAAAGCAAGGCCAGGTGCATGACGCGGGCGCGCGCATGATCCACCTGGCATCGAACACCAGTTCGACGATCACGTCCAAGACCGTGGTAAAAGGCGGGGGCAGCACGGTGACCCGGGGCCTGGTACGCGTTGTAAAAGACGCGAAAGGCGTTCGTGCCCGCAGCAGGTGCGACGCGCTGGTCCTGGGAAATGGCGCGGACAGCACTACCGTGCCGGTTTTGGACGTGATGCAACAGGACGCGGACGTGGGCCACGAGGCCACGGTCAGCAGGCTGGGGGATGACCAGTTGTTCTATTTGATGACCCGGGGACTGACCGAGGAGCAGGCAACCCTGACCGTGGTCAACGGCTTTGTCGCGGACTTCATCCGGACCCTGCCCATGGAGTACGCGTTGGAAATGAACCGCTTGATCGAAATGGAAATGAAGGGGGCCCAGGGATGAAAACACTATTGGGGATTTATGTTTTGTCAGCAATAAAAACAAGGAGACCAAAATGAGTAAAAACGATTTGAATGAAGACATGAAAAAGGTCTATGACCAGTTCACGGACATGTATCAAAAGATGGCCGGGGTTGACCCGAATTACGCGAAGGCGTTCATGGCCTTCGCGGAGGCGGGTACGCGGGACGGCGCATTGTCACGTAAGACAAAGGAGCTGATCGCCATATCACTTAGCGTGGCGCAGCACTGCAAATACTGCATCGCGTATCATGTAAAGGCCGCCCTGGAATTGAAGGCGACTCCGGCTGAGATCATGGAAGCCGCATTTGTCGCCGGGATCCAGGGGGTATAGGCCGGCCTGTGGTGGCTCCGGCACCACGACCCTGCCATGGCTTGACGGCCGGGCCCGAACCATGGCATCGATAAATTTATGAGGACTTTTGCAAAAAATGTCAAACAACAGGAGAATTGATCATGGGAAAAGAACTGATTCCAATATTAGGACTGGTTACTTTCCTGCTCTTACTGGGCACCGGAACAATGGGCTTTGCGCTTTCAAGGCAAAAGAGTCCTGGCAAATTCAAGGTACATAAAGGCCTTGCCATTCTGACAATCATGGTAGCAACGATTCATTTGCTGTTCATTATTTTATTCCATTGATAGGTTGTGTAACGTGGTTTGTGTCAGAAGAGGCGGATACCCTGTCAAAAAACAAATTACCGGACCACATTCGGGAGAGCCCTCTTGGAATCGGTCAGAATATAAGATAGGATACAATGAAGTTTACTCATTGGTCCTTGTAAACCTAATTAATGACCTTCAGGAGCAGGTCGTGAGGCAAATATGGATGTCAAGAACGCAATAGAAAAAAGAAGGGCTTACAGGTCCCTCGAACAGGTGGAAATCACGCAGGACATGATCCGGGACCTTGCAACATCTGCATCGTTGGCACCCTCATGCTACAACAATCAACCCTGGCGATTTGTTTTCGTCAAATCCCGAAGTGTCCTCCCGAAGGTCTTTGATGCACTGCCAAAGGGGAATGCCTGGTCCAAAAAGGCATCGATGATCGTGGCGGTCTATTCGCTGAAAGAACTTGATTGCTCGATAGGTGACAGGACCTATTACCTTTTTGATACGGGAATGTCAGTGGGTTTTTTGATGCTCAGGGCAACCGAGATGGGATTGGTGGCACATCCAATAGCGGGTTTTGACCCCGAAAAGGTAAGGAACACCCTTGGGTTGCCCGATGGTTCAACCCTGATCGCCCTTATAGTAGTAGGACGTCATTCAGATAACATTAACAATGACCTGTCTGAATGGCAAAGAGAACAGGAGAGCCAGAGACCACCAAGAAAAACGTTCGATGAATTTTGCAGGATTGTTTAATGTCAAAGGAATCAAGTAAAAGGAGGTACAATAATGATTAAAGTGTCTGAATTTGTGGAAGATTTTGAACTAAAGGACCATCGTGGTAAAGAGTTCAATCTCTCCGAATACAGGGGGAAAAAGGTGTTACTGTCGTTTCATCCCCTTGCCTGGACGCCGGTGTGTGCAAAACAGATGCAAGACCTTGAAACAAGATATGACATCTTTACCAGGCTTAATACAGTGGTGGTTGGTATAAGCGTTGATTCGACCTTTTGCAAAAAGGCGTGGGCCGAAACCCTTGGGATAAGCAAAATTCGCATGCTATCGGATTTCTGGCCACATGGCGCTTTAGCAAAGAAACTTGGTCTTTTCAGGGAAAAGGATGGGTTTTCGCAAAGGGCCAACGTGTTGCTCGATGAGGAAGGGACGGCAATTTTTACAAAACTATACGACATTCCAGAATTGCCGGATATTGACGAAATTATAGATTTTATTGAAAAGCACTAAATTTTAATTGTTTGTCAAATATTTAGAGAAATCCCAAATTACCTGTCAAACTTGAGTACAGAGTACGCCGAAAGTGATTTAGATATCTTAAGTCCATTTGAGCGCATGTGTAGCAGCGCTACGTGCTGCGGATGCTTGAATTCATTGCCCTTTCGTGGCAAGGCTCGAACATCAAATGGGTCCAACGACGAAGCAGATGGGCCGCTTGCAGGGCACGACTGCCGAATTTAGTCAGGTAATTTGGGGAAATCAGGCGATTTCAGCCTCGGGTGGTAGCCTCCACCCAGACGGAATCTGGAAGAAGCCAAGTTTCTTCACAATCAAAGTTGGAAATAAATGCAGGAAGCCATACCATCGAGGGCACTTCGGCGTAGTGTGGTAAGACGTTGCGGCCAGGCTGTGCTGGCACAAATAACGCCTATTTGCCTTCGAATTTCGGAGTACGCTTCTGCAGGAATGCCTTTGTGCCCTCTTTCTGGTCATGCGTGTCAAACAGGTTGGCAAACACGGATGCCTCGTATTCCAGGGCCTGGTTCAAGGGCATCTGCAAGCCTTCGTTGATCGCCTTCTTGGCAACCGCAACAGCCACCGGTCCGTTTGCAGCGATCCGTTTTGCCATGTCCATGGCCTCGGCAACCACCTTGTCGTCATCCACGACCTTGTTGACGAACCCAATGCGCATGGCCTGCTCTGCCGTGTACATGTCGCCGGTCAGCACCCACTCCTTGGCCGCATTCCGGCCAACGACCCTGGCCAGGCGCTGGGTCCCGCCGAAACCCGGTATGATACCCAGTTTGACCTCTGGTTGTCCTATTTTTGCGGACCTGGACGCAATCACGATGTCGCACCCAAGCGCCAGTTCCGAGCCACCACCCAGCGCATAGCCGTTGATGGCTGCGATCACGACCTTGGTCATCCCCTCCATGAAGCGCATCAACGCATGCCCCTGCTCTGCATATTTCAGTGCCTGAGCAGGGTTCATTTCCGACATCTGGGCAATATCGCCGCCAGCCACAAAGGCCTTGCCCTCACCGGTCAACACGACCACCCGGCAACCAGGGTCCGCCTCGGCCCGTTGCATCTCGGCCATCAACTCCGCCAGCACGCCCGTATTCAATGCGTTGAGCGCCTTTGGGCGGCTGATAGTCACCAGCCTGACAAAGCCTTCATCCTGTATCTTCAAAAACTCCAGGGCCATGCTTACCTCCTCAGATGCGTTCCACGTATGCTGCCACGGCCTCACCGCCGCCGATGCACAGGGATGCAATACCGTTTTTCGCGCCCGTGTCCTCCATGGTGTGCAACAGCGTTACCAGTATCCGCGCACCGGAGTCGCCAATCGGGTGCCCCAGGGCCACTGCGCCGCCGTGGATATTTACGTTTTCGGATGTCAGGCCCAGCATCCGGTTCGTGATGATGCTGACCACTGCGAACGCCTCGTTGATCTCCCACTGGTCGATGTCCTTGGCGGTCTTGCCGACCTTGTCCAGCAGTTTCTTGCACGCGCCGGCAGGTGCCGTGGTAAACCACTCCGGTTCCTGTGAATGGGTTGCGTCCGCCACGAACCTCGCCATTGGTTTCAGGCCCAGTTCCTTGGCCTTGCTAGCCGACATCAGGACCAGTGCAGCAGCACCGTCGTTGATCGAAGACGCATTGGCAGCGGTTACCGTGCCATCCTTTTTGAATGCCGGGCGCAGCGTGGGTATCTTTTCGAATTTTACGCGCTTCGGCTCTTCGTCCTCGTCCACCACCGTGACCCGTCCCTTGCGGTCCTTCACCTCAACAGGCACGATCTCCTTCTTGAAATAGCCCGATTTAGTGGCCTCGATCGCCCTTTTGTACGATTCCACGGCAAAGGCATCCTGCTCTTCCCTGGAAATGTCCTTTTCCGATGCACACAACTCCGCGGCTATACCCATGTGGAAGTCATTGTACACGTCCCACAGGCCGTCCTTTACCATGACGTCCTCGACCTTGCCGTCGCCCATGCGGTAGCCCTGTCTGCCCTTGGGCAAGGCATACGGCGCCATGCTCATGTTTTCCATGCCCCCGGCCACAACAATCCGGGAGTCGCCCAGTCGTATCGCCTGTGCGGCCAGCATCACGGCCTTCAGACCTGAACCGCATACCTTGTTCACCGTGGTTGCACCGACCTTGTAAGGCAGGCCCGCAAAGATCGCGGCCTGGCGTGCAGGCGCCTGGCCGGTTGCGCAAGGCAGCACGTTGCCCATGATTACCTCGTCCACGTCGTCAGGCTTGATGCCTGCACGTTTTACCGCCTCTTTGATTGCTGCGGCACCGAGTTTCGTGGATTTGACCGTGGACAGCGAACCCATGAACGAACCGATTGGGGTCCTTACTGCGGAAACAATGACAACTTCTTCCATTTTGTATCCTCCCAAAGTTTTTTAAAGTACCAGCGAATCAATAGTATCGGACAATAAAGAAAACGATTTGTCAATGATAAATCACCCCAAAACTGCGGTTGAAAAAGCACTTGCGGGAGTGTACCATTACCCGCCATGGACCGGGTTCCCCGACAAACCATCCTTGTTGCACTATCAGGCATTGCTTTTACATGGTTTTTCTGGCTGTCCGGCAACCCTTTGATGGGGCATGGCTGCACCCATGTCCTGGCCGCATCGGACGTGTTGGGTCCCGGACGGCCTTACCATGCCAGGTCGATATTCGCACCGGGACTGCTGTTTTACGTGGTTCAAGGTGCGTTGTCCCGGTTGCTTGGGTCGCTCAATACGGCCCGGCTGCTTATGACAGCGTACGTGTTTTCCCTGTTTTTTGGATTTCGTTTCATGGCCCGGGATTGGGACACGCATCCAGCCGCATTTCTGTTGGTATTTCCATTGGTATTTAACGGGGCTGTTTGCAAGGGTGACCTGCCGTTGGTCCTGGCCGCAGGCCTGTTTCCCTGGGCAGTGGTGGTATTTCAACGCTTTTTGAAACAACCCGATACCAGGCGCAACCTCGGGTTGATGGGAATGGACCTGGTCATTTTCTACGGGGACCTGGTCGTCTTTATAGGTATTCTGGTCTTGCAGGCTACGATGCTTATACAACGTTGGGATCGTAAACGCTACAGGCCATGGATTGCGATTACATCCGCAGCGCTACTGCCCCTGTTCGTGTGGACCGCGCAGGGTGGGTTAAGCCCATGGGCACACGCATTCCTGCATACAGGCCCTGGATTTCTGCACGGCTGGTACGACATGCTGGGCGATTGTTTTCGGGGTCCCATTGACGAATGGGCCTTTGCCATGTCCGGTTTTGCCATTCTGATCGCCCTTGCCGGATTGAGGAAACGCCCGGGTAACCTGCAATTGCCCGTGTTTGTCATGGCCGCATTCATGTTATTGCTGCCATCCGGCACGTATAATGGCCTGACCCTGGCCGCCAGGATGGCGACACCCGCGGCGCTGCTCGTAATAGCAGCGGTCGCTGGCCAACGGATGAGGTGGCCACGCCTGTTTGTGGTTTTTGCAGGGCTTTCCGCAATACTCGCAGTGGCAGGTGCAAACCTGGGCATGGTGCGATGGATGCGGGAATCGCGCGCCTACACCAGGATGAGCAACATGATCCCCCCGCACAGCGTGATCGACGAGCAGTGTTCTCGTAAATTCGACAGAAGGGCGGTGATGTTCCCGGGATGGGGCGATTGGAGCGCCTGCGTGGCTGCCCAAAAGGCGTGCGAATTGTTGAATCCCGCGGTACTTCCGTTGACGTGGCCTGTGTCCTTGGTATCAAGTAACACATCCACCGCGAAACACTTTGCGGACTACATCCTGATATGCAAAAACGGCAGGCGTACGGCAATGTCACCCGGGACAAACTATGTTAAGGTGCTGTCATACGGCCAGTGGCTCCTGTTCAGGAGGTCCATGCCAGCCAACCGACCTGTATTCAAAATCCCCAAGTCCGTTCACAGGCCCATCAGTCGTATGAGGTTAAACATCCGTCGCCTGGACCTGCCGTTTGGCCTCATGCCGGGGAAGCGCAGCACACGGCCCAAGAGATTACTCAAGCGTATAAAAAGGCCTGAAAACCGATAGATACATACAAGTAGGTTAGCCGCTTGCGGCGTACGACTACCGAATTTAGTCAGGTAATTTGGCTTTTGGTTGACTATATTGCATTTTTATCATAAATTTATTCCCAGCCATATTGGAGGCGGATATGAGAGAACATAACATATTCAAAGTTTTTGGCATGACATTTTTATTGTTGGGAACGACCTGTCTTGGCAGTGGTTTTCTGTATGCTGACAGTAAAATACCGGTCCTGGTTTTCGCCCCTGAAGGGTCACGTGGGGTGGCATCAACGGCGCGTAACCGTATAAACCAGTACTTTCGTGCCCTGCTTGAAATCGACAAGGCCATCCAGCTTCGTGAACCGAAACCGGGCATGGTTGTGCCGCCTCAGCCGGTCCAGCAGGCCCCGGTCAAAAAGGTCGTAAATCACAGGATTGAACGGGCCCAGAGGCTGATCGACAAGGGCAAGCGGTTGATCAATAAGAGACGCTACGAAGAGGCTGTGCGCGCCTTGTACCAGGGCACGAACATCCTGGAACACAATCTGGCGGACCTGGAGGATTTTGATGTTTACGTGCAGGCAAAGTTGGAACTGGCCGTGGCCTTTGCAATGGCAGATTACATGGACGAGGCCGCTGCGTCCATACGGACGGTATTGACCGTAAGGCCTGATTTTTTCCTGGACAAGGGACAGTATCCCAAGCGTTTTGTAAAGTTTTTCAACCGTATCAGAACCCACTTTTCGAAACACACCGGTGGCGAAGTGGACGTCCTGACCAACAGCAGCGATGCCAGGATATACTGTGATGGTAACCTGGCTGGTACTGGCTCCGCAACCATAAAGGGCTTGCATAGGGGACGTCACTACGTCCGGATAGTGTCGGATGGCTACAAAAACAGGGCCATACGCATATACACCCCGATCGCCGGCAAAAAAACGATACACGTACGGTTAAGGCCATTAAAGGGTAAGGCCAGAAAACGTGCAGGCAGCAACAAATTTGACCTGGCGGGCAACCTTGCGGCCCTGCAAAAACTGGTCCAGTTGGGTAAATTCGACAGACGCTTTAAAACGGTGGCGCGCAGGCTAACGGACCATTACAAAACGCCTTTTCTGCTCGTAGGTTACATAGCACATGCGGACCAGGCGTTTCACCTGGCCGTATTTGTTTACAGGCGCAAGGATAACCAGATTTTTCAACTGAATCCCGCATTAATCAGTGACGACATGTCAAACCTGCAGGTGGCGGTTCTGGATTTGGAGTCATCCCTGTCCAAATTCGTGACTGGGCAGGCCAAGGCCCAGGCTGTCACATCAAGACCTGCAATATACGCGCTGGTTCCACCGCCACCACCACCGCCGGCACCAGTGGCAAAACCTGCACCACTGCCCAAACCGGTAGTGGTAACCCAGCCCAAACCCAAGCCGCGCGTGGTTACCACGCCACCACCGCCCCCGGCGCCCGCTGTAACGGTACGGCCCACACCTGCACCCAGGGCGGCAACACCATCCGTGCACATCACGGAACTGCCTGCCGGTTTTCCCATGACCGGTGCGGAGGGTCCGGCAATCGAAAAGCCCTGGTACAAAAAGTGGTGGGTATGGACAATCGTGGGTGTTGCCGTGGTTGGTGCTGGTGTAGGGACCTATTTTGGCGTATCCGCATCGCATGGGTCGAGCGGTTTCAGTGCCCATGTCAACTGGACCCCATATTGAGCGAGGGATGACGGAGATGAAAATTATGCATACAAATCGTGCAACGGAAACTATGACAAGACAGGGAATGCTGTTTTTGATGGGGATTTGTGTTGCCGCATTGATGGCCTACTCGTGCGGCAGCAGTGGCGCCCCGCCGGTACAGGTATCGGTCTATGGCCCGCCTAATGGCGCGGCCAAACTGAACGGCGTACAAACGATACAGGTGACACTCACGGGACCTGATATCCAGACCCAGAAAAATACATCCGCTTTCAGCCTTAACAGTCCATCCACCGTTTCCATCCCTGACATACCATTTGGCGACAACCGCCAGATAGAGGTGGAACTGTGCAAAACGAATTGCAACGCATCCTTGCCAGGGGAAATCGTTGCAAAGGGATATTCCATTCCTTTCTCTGTTCATCCCGGTGACGACAGCCTGCAAATTTTCGTATATACAACGTTGGTGGACGACTTCAGCCCGACTGCCGCAAGTTACAAGACACAGGGGGTACAGCCAACGAAACCCGGTGTAAATGC
>WGCQ01000054.1 GCA_015493765.1 Deltaproteobacteria bacterium | reverse complement strand
CCAGATATGAGCTTTTTGCCATCAAATATCTAAAAGCCTTAGATTATCTTAAACCATAGGCTAATTTATCTGAACTTTTGTGAAACTTGGACTGCATATCTTTGACCGGCTTACTGCTAAATAGATATTAACCATGAGACAGTCTCCACGGTCTCGGGCATCGGGCGTCGGGACGCAGCCTTCGGCTGCTGCGGGACGGCCCTGCGGGCCTTTCGGGAAGGCTACCGTTGCAACCGGAAACCCCGGCCACCGCCCCGGTCTCGGCCAACGGCCACGGTCTCGGTCAACGGTCTCGGCCAACGGACTCGGACACGGAAAATACGGGCGAGACGCCCGCGGAACAAGCAGGCGAGGCCGCCTGCGCTCCACGACTTCCGTCACCACCGGGAGCACACTGCCACGGCCACGGTCTCGGACTCGGCCAACGGTCTCGGTCAGCGGACTCGGTCTCGGCCACGGCCAACGGTAACTGAACAACATCAACAAATAGTCCACTCAAACATCATAAATATAGCATTTATGAGTACCTCTGCATCATAACATGAATTATGACCGAATATGATCTTTAGTCTAAAATGCGTTGACAATGTCATAAGATTTCGTTATAAGTAAATCATAGAAGACATGTCCGGGATTGCGGGACATGCTGTGAAGCATCTGATGCGTGGAGGTATGCATGAAAATTGCGTTTGTAATTGATAGTTGGGGTGATGGAAACGGAGGCAATATCGCGGCCAAACGCCTGGTCAAGGCTCTGGTTCAAAGAGGACACGAGGTGAGGGTCGTGGCCACGGGTGAGCACAAGTGTGATGGGGTCAGATTCTACCAGGTCCCTGGCTTTACGCTGCCTTTTGTCCGTGAGGAGATGGAGAAAATGGACTTTCAGTTTGCCAAGGCGGTGGTCCCCACATTGCGGGAGGCGTTCGACGGCGTGGACATCGTACAAATCCAGTATCCTTTTTTTATACCGCGCAAGGTGATCAAGGTGGCAAAACAAATGGGCATCCCGGTCACGGGTGCCAGTCACGTGCAGGCCAAAAATATCATGGGCGCCATGGGCAAGGAAAACCGCATCGTGGAGGGCATCATAACAACCCTGTTCGATTTTTCGCTGTATAAACAGGTGGATGCGGTACAGTCGCCATCCCTGTTTGCCGCAAAGATGGTGGCATCCACGGGTAATAGAAAACACATCCGGGTGGTATCGAACGGGATTCCCCCGGAATACCAGCCCGGGGAATACGAAAGGCCTGCCATGTTCGGCGACCACTTCGTGGTGTTGACCATAGGCCGGCATGTCCTGGAAAAACGCCAGGAATTGATGATCGAAGCGGTCTTGAGGTCGAAACACAAGGACGACATCAAGTTGCTGCTGTGCGGCAAGGGCATTGACACGGAAAAATTGCGGGAAAAGGGCCGACAACTGCCCGTGGAACCGTTCATTGACTACGTATCCGAAGAGGACAAACTGCGCTACCTGAATACCGCGGACCTGTACCTGCATGCATCGGTCGCGGAACTGGAAAGCCTGACGTGCCTGGAGGCGATCGGTTGCGGCCTGCCTGCACTGATAAACGATTCCACGAACAGCGCGGCACCACAGTTCGCCCTGAACCAGGACTTTTTGTTCCATACGGATGACCCGGTTTCACTGGCGAAACGCCTGGATTACTGGTACGAACACCGACTGCAGTTGCGGAAATTGCGGGAATCGGTACTGGAAATGGCATCCTATTACCGGATTGAACGCTCGGTGGAGGCCATGGAGGAGTTTTTCACGGACGTGATCGAAGGCAGGGTGACCGAGGGTGAAATCCGGGTTGCCACCGGTCATATGCCCGGCGTGCTGCCGGTCAGGCCGGCCGAAAAAATCGTTGCCGTGGGGTCCAATTGAACAGGGGTCGGACAATGGAGTACAAGGTCAGACCGGAAATTCCCAAAGAAAAGATCATCCAGGTCAACAATATCAAGAAGATCGATTTCAATAAGCCGTTCAAGTTCATATACATGGACTGGTGGTTTAACGTATTGACCGCCCTGCCCATTGCATTGGTCCACCTGATGACCTATGGCGTTGCCCTGTTCGTGGGCCTGAGGATCGAAGGCAAGGAAAACCGCAAGATCCTGCGGAAACAGGGCTGCATAGTCATATCCAATCACTGCCATTACTTCGATACGGTGTTTGCCAACGTGTTCATCTTCCCAAGTATCATGCACACTTCCGTGGCCCAGCGAAACTTCGAGGTCCCCATTGCAAGGCGGATCCTCCGTATCATCCGCTGTTTTCCCATCCCTGCAAACGGTCGCGGCCTGGAAATGGTCAAAACATCGGTGGCAGAGGCATTGAAGCGCAAACACCACATCATGGTCCTGCCCGAGGGCGACCTGGTCCTGCTGAGCCAGACGATTCACCGCTTCCACATGGGTGCATTCATCCTGTCGTACTGGAACCAGGCGCCCATCGTCCCCATGGTTTACGTGATCAAGCCCCGTAAATTCCTGGCAGGATTCATGAACAAGTACATACCGAATTTCTGGATTCGCATGAAACTGGTGATCGGCGAACCGATCTTTCCGCCTGAGCCCACGCAGGACGGTTCGCTCCCCATGGATGCGTTGCGTGACATGGCCGAGAAGGCGGCCTCCTGGATGGAGGACACAATTGCCAGGCACCACCAGGTTGAAACATAGCTCTATAATTGGCAATATTTATTTCCCAAATTACCAGCCTGTTTTTTTACGGGCCACGACCGGCCGTTTCCTTTGATCCGGATCATGCATGTTACAACTACTGTTCACGAAACATGCTATAATGTCGTGGCAAGGGACATAAAATCCTTGTATGGATGGATATTTTTTGATTTTCATGGTGAATCATGAAGCGTAAAATCACAATGCTGTTGCTGATCGCAGGTTTTCTGTTTGCCGGGTGCCCTGGATACGAAAGTAAAAGTGACAAACTGAACAAGGCAATCCGGGATTTCCATACATTGCTGAAATTCCAGGAATACCTGAGGGCCTCTGATTTCGTGGTTCCGTTTTATCGTAAGGACTTCATGAACCGTTTTGCGTCGTCAGCGGTACGGGTGGAGGATTTTGAAATACGCGGCCTGAAAACCGATGCGAAGAATAAAAATAAAATGGAAGTAACCATGCGCCTGTTGATGAGGCCCAGCGATTCCATGACGATCAAATACACCACCATGGTAGAACGATGGGTCTATGTTGGCATGACCTGGCAACTGGCAAATATCAAGCAAATATCACAAACCAAGCATCGCCCTGGCGGCTTTTAAGTCCTCGGGCTTAACCCGGATGTCGCAATGTCTGCGCTTTTTTTCCTCTTCAATCCACTGGGCAAATTGAGTATTCAACCTTTTTGAGAACAGTTCGTACCGTATGCGGGCACGTACTTCATCGGGGTCCTTCAAGGGCACCCATTTTTTGTCAAGTACCTTGAAAATGTGGAAACCGCGCTGGCCAGGGACAACATCCGAAACACCGCCTTTTTTCATGGAGAACACCACGGCCCCAATCCGCGGGTCCAGTTCCTCGTATGAATACCATCCAATCACGCCGCCCTTTTGCGCAGTTGCGTCCCTGGAAAAACGCCTGGCAGCCTCGCTGAAACTGATTTTCCCCGTGATTATTTGCTGTCTGATTGCCCGCATTTTGGCCATAAGGCTGGATACCTGGGCCAGGGTGACCATTGCCGGCAGTGGTATAACAATGTGCGCCAGTTCAACTGCGGGCTGGAGTTTTCCATCCTTGAAACGCCTCAGGAATATGTCCCTGACCTCGGAGTCCGAGACATGTACCTTGGACCTGACCTTCAAGCCCACGGTCCTTTCCTTGAGCATATTTTTTTTCAAAAAGGATTTGAATTCACGGATGCTGGAAAAACCGTAGGTATTTTTTATCATGGCCAGCAATTGCTGGTCGTTCATGCCGTTGCGTTGTTTTATCTGTTGGATGCGTTGATCCACGGCTTGTTCACTGATGGTGAGCCCGAGTTGGTGGGCCACGTCATCGGTGATAACCTCCTGGATCAGCATCTGGAGTGCCTTATTGAACAAGGCCTTGATGTCCTTTGTCTGAAGTTGCCGGAGGGACAGGTTTCCCTGCTTTAAAATAGACCGCATCCTGCGGATGACCTGCAAACGCGTGATTGCAGTGCCGGCTACAACCCCCCTGTCCACCCCAATGGTTGCCACGATGCGATCCACGACCTGGGGCTCGGCCTTGGCAGTGCTGGCGAAAACCAGGCATGCCAGCAGTATGAATAACAGGCTACTTGATTTCATTGAGGACCTTTTGATTGATTTTTATCCTGGCATTGGACAGCAATGAATGGGCTATTGCTTGTCCGGCCCTGGTTTCCATCTGTTGTCGTAATATGTTTTCGATCCTGGGCTTTGCACTCCTGAAATCCATATCCACCGGTGGTTTGATCCGGCTCAAGAACAGGATATGGTAACCATCGGAGGCCTTGAACGGTTTACTGATGCCAAATATGACGTGCATCCGTGCGGCCTCGGCCACGACCTCGGGTGGGACCTGGGGTTTCGAATCGCCCACACCGGGCAAAAAACCCAGGCTACCGCCCGTTTTCTGTTTGTCCGGGTCCTGTGAATATCTTTTCACAAAATCCTTGAATATATCTTCCGGGGATTTGTCGGAAATTTCATTCAAGGCAATGGATAACCTGTTGTAAATCTTTTGAATTTGAGGTTCGGTGGATGCGTGTATGTCCAGGCATTCATGACGCTCGGGCAGGTGAAAATATTGTGGATGGGACTTGTAAAACGTCCACAGTTGCTGATCCGTAAATCTCAGTTTGCCCGTTTTTTTGAGTATTGCCCGATCAAGGTAATGCAAGGCTTCAAACTGCCGGATGCCCTCCATTGTCATTGGCGACCTGTCCAGGCCAACACGTTTGGCCTCCATCGCAAACATGAGCATTTCCACGTAGGCCTCCACCATGTGCCTGAGGCCTCTTTTTCCGGCAAACATCAATTTTTGTACCACCGGCATGTCCCGTCTGAGTCGCTTTATGTCGCCCAAAGTGACCTTGTTTTTGCCTATCATTGCCAAGACGGTGTTATCCGTGTCCCGATATGCGGATGTGCTGACCGGTCGTACACGTTGTACAGGCTTGACACCAAGTGGCTTGGGTTTGCAGCCGAGCAGCACGGTGAATGTTATGCACAGCACTGAACACGCTGTTATGGTCCGTACCATCACAAGGTCAACGTTATCATATTGCATAAATAGTGGCAATACCAGGGCCTATCTTTACCCAAATCAGTCAGAAAATCAATAATAATCATTGGATTTTGGTTTTTTTCTTTTTTCAAAAAAATAGTTGACAACCATACCCCTTTTGTAGTTAAACTTATGCATCATTGATTGCCAGGTGGCAATCTGCGGAATGCTTAGCCATGGGAGGCCGGATAATGTACAGACGAATAACCCTATCACTGGCATCTGTACTTGGTGCAATCCTTGTTCTCTCTGTCTTAGGGTGTGACCATACCTATAAATTACAGTTACCCAGCGAGCAATTCAAGATGTTCAGGCTGGTCAGCACTTACCCGGGATACATAAATAACGGTTCAATGGTCCCGGTATGCTCCATGGATGACCCTTTGGCAGTGGATCCGAAAACAAAGCAACGGGTACAGGCGAACGGATACATACTGAATTTTGTTCTGGAATTACAGGGAAAAAACAAAGGCCAGACTTACAACCTCAGCCAGAATGAGGCCTTTCCCGGTGACATCATCAAGCAAAAAGGTGTGCTGGGTGGAAATGCCGCGTACCTGGTGAACGTGGGTGAAGGCACTAATATGGGTGTATCCCGTTTCAATCTTCGCGTAAATTGCCTGGAATCCATTACATCCAACAGGCTCAATACCCAGTGTAGCGGGCTGTCAAACCCTGCGAACAATCAGACCGCAGCGGATTTTAACTCCTTTTTCAAGTGCGAAACAGCCCAGACAAGTGCCGGTACTACCGAAAGAAAGTGTGAACACCATACCAGCAAGAATGATGTGGGCGTGGTCGTGATGTTCGACAACAGCGGCAGCATGGAGGGCTGGGTGGACCCAACAACTTACCAGGAAGTGGGTAAGACGGGCGGCAGCCTCACTGGCAGCGAAAATCGTGCCACGGATAACAACTGGAACGCCAGGGACCAGGCATGGGAGACCTTGCAAGAATACCTGGACCCCAACTACAAGCGCCTGGTGCTGCGATTTGGGGAATTTGCGGGTACACAGGGCGACATGTTACTGCTGTCCGCATGTCCAAATCCGAATGGACTGCCTCAGGAAAAACTGTGGGACCAGTGTTTTGGTATAAACCAAAGTCTCACGGATATGTCGATCCTGCACAGCGTGCCACAGGGTATGGGAAACAGCACCAAGGGCAGGACTCCGTTATGGTATTCGGTAAAGCGTGTCTATGAATACCTGAAAACCAGGACGGACATAAAGGTCAAACACATGATCATCGTGGATGACAGCCCGGACACCTGCACCAAAAAATCACCGTTTTATAACTGGTCCATACCGGCCGAGTGTTCCACCGTGGGATTCCAGGACTTCAAGAACGAGTTGCTCCAGGATTTGAAGGCGAATCCACAACAGAACCTGCACATCTCGTTCATCCAGATCCAGAGCAAGGGCTACATGGAACGTGACCCGGAGCAGGCCGAAATTGCCTGCCTGACCAGGGGACACTACATATTCCTGAATGCCAGGCAGTGGGGCGGCAGCCTGGACGACTACAAGGCGAACCTGAGCAATGCCTTGATGCAGGCCATGAAGACCCTGGCCTACGCGATCCAGGGGTACTGGCAATACGGATTCGACCTGGTGGGACTGAAGGACCCTGCCACCATCCCACCCGGCAGCCTGGCCGCTGCAACCGGTGACCTGACCTTGCAGGGCGGCCAGGAGGATTCGTTGAGCACCAGTGACGAATTACTGCACTTTATAATAGGTACCACCACCACGGAGTACAACAACCCCCTGGCGGACAACAGGGCCGTGATTCGGATCCCTTGTACGTCCGGCACAAAGTGTACAAAGGCGACATCAAACATGGACGCGCCGGCGAATTTCCTGGACCAGGCGTGCATAAAGGACCCGCCCCAGTGCGTACCGGCGTTGGGCCTGTGCCACTGGGAATATGCCGGAAAAAATGCCGCGTGCGGTGGTAATAAAAAATGTTGTAAGGGTAAATGTCAGGATAAGGTTTGTAAATGATAATAGCTAACAACAAAGAGAGGAGTGCCATGATACGTCGATCTGCCCTGTTACTGGTCTTGATGACCGTGTTTTCAGTAGGAGTGCCGTCAGCGTATGCAAAGACCGCATCGCCCCTGAACAAAAAGGTGGCGGACGTGTGGGGAAAGAACCGGGGCATAAAGGTAATCCAGCGCAGGGTCTTTACAAAAAGTCACCGCTGGGAATTCGGACTGTTTGCCGGTACCATGCCCAATGACGAGGTCTGGAACTACTGGCCCGTGGGTGCACGTATCGACTATTTTATCTTTGAATCCCTGGGCTTCGAATTGGTGGGCGCCTACGTACCCAGCAGCAGTACCAAACTGCATTCCTTCCTGTCATCCAGGCACCTGGAGACCCAGGAACTCGAAAAGGTCATGTATTACGGTGGCGTCAACTTCTTCTGGGCACCGTTACACGGAAAGTTCAGTTTATTCAACCATGAAGTCACGCACTTTGACGTGGGTTTGAACTTCGGGGCTGGCGTGATGGGCACCCAGACCAAACAGACGGCCAATAGTAACTGGGAGATGGCCACTCCTTCCGTGTATGGTGAGATCGGCCTGGGGGTCCAGTTGTACCTGACCAGGAGCTGGGCGTTGCGCATCGATTATCGCCACTACTTCTATCCTGCAGCAGGTGGCGGTACGTCCATGCCTGCCGAGTTTACGGTTGGGTTCGGCTGGTTTACCAAGGCTCCACACTGAATGGGGGACTGCTATGCGCGTACTTAAAGCAATAGCCGTAACAGGGGTCCTGGTGGTGCTGGTCGGCACCGCCCCCCGGGCATGGGGTATTACCAAGGATGAGGTGATGACCCTGGTCAGCCTCAAGGTCCCCGCGGCCCAGATTATCAAGACCATAAAAAAGGACCGATCCGTTTTCCATTTGACGATCCAGGATATCCTGAAACTGAAACGCAAAGGTGTGCCTGAATCGGTACTGCGTTTCATGTTGTCCACGCCTCAGCGTTACGGGTCGAAGGCACGACACAATGCCGTCCAGGTCCGGCAAAAGCACGTGAAAAGCGCTGCCGAGTTGCAACGCGAGGAGGCGGCCAGGCGCGAGGAGGCCAGGCGCAGGGCAATCGAGGAACGCAAACGCATGGAGGCCCAGCGCAGGATGATGAACCGCAACATCACGCGTAAGGGCATCGAGATGGCCGAGGATGGCGATTGGGTTGACGCTATCCAGACGTTTCGTACCTTCCTGAGAAGCGGCAATTACACCAAGGGCACGCCGGAATACTACAATGCCACCTACGGCATGGCCCTGGCCTTTGCCAGGGGCGGCCTGGCACAGAGCGCGGCACGCATGTTCCTGGAGGTCCTGTTGATGGGTGCGGACAAGCCGTTTTTCAAGGATGCGTTCCTGGAACTGCGCAAACTCCGCAAAAAAATTGATTACTCGCCCACGGCCATGGAGAAATTGACATCCTACGATGTTTCGGGTTTTTCCCAGGAATTCCAGGACACGTTCCACTACGTGCTGGGCGAATACTTCCAAAACTACGGCAACTACCAGAGGGCCGTGGCCTTTTTCAACAGCGTAAGCGACGAATCAAAAGACAAGCCCAAGGCATTGTATTTGCTGGGCCTGATACAGATTCAAAACAAATTGTACAGATCGGCGGTTATGTCCTTTGAAAAGGCGATTCAGTTGGGCGAAAAACTGCACGTCAGCCACGAGGTAATCGACCTGTCTTACCTGGCCCTGGCCCGCATCGCCTACGAAAACAGCAACTACGATGCAGCAATCTACTACTACAGGAAGGTGCCCCAGTCCTCGTTGTCACTGGCCAGGTCATTTTATGAACTGGCATGGACCTACCTGATGAAACTGGATTACTCGAGGGCATTGGGCATATTCCACGCCCTGCATTCCCCGTTTTTCAAGCACAGTTTCTACCCGGACCTGTGGATCATGGAGGCCCGTGTTTACACCGACCTGTGCCACTACAAGGAGGCCAACGAGGCCTTGCACGAATTCGACAGTACCATCAGCGTGTTGCTGCCCAAGATCAAGACGTTCCTGAACAGCCAACGCAGTCCCAAGGACTTTTACGTGAACTTCGTAAAGGCTGCGGATGCACCGCCGAAACAGTCGGCACTGCCCGAAATAGTGATTTACAAGGTCATTTCAGATATCGGTTTTTACAATGTTTACAAGACATTGAAAGAGATAGAGAGGGAACGGAATCTGCTGCGGGAAAATGCAGGGGCACTGGGTGAGATCGGACAGCACCTGCAACAAAAACTGGCCCAGTTGTACGAGGATAAACAGATCCAGATGGGTATCACGATCCAGCGGCTCCTGCGCCAGGTGGATGACTCGATCGGTGATGCCATGGTGCACGAAACGGAGATCCAGGTGGACCTGAATTCAGCGGCCATGGAAAAACTCCAGATCGAAACCGCCCAACTCTCGGGTGAAAAGGTCGGGACAGCGCAAAAAGGTAAATCAAAACAGAAAGCCATCGTTGGTTCGGACCAGGAGGTATGGAACTGGGACGGTGACTACTGGTGGGACGAATTGCCATATTATCGCGGCTTTATCAAGGACAAGTGCATAAAGTACATAAGGTGACGAAATGAAAAAAATCGCTTTGGCCTTGCTGATCCTGCTGGCGGTTACGCCGGCCTTTGCCAAGAAACACAAAAAGCCCAAGGGCCCCAGACACGGCAAGTTTACGCTGGAACGATTCGAACGCAGCATGTACACCAAGGAAATCGAGCAAAAACAGCGCCAGATGGCCAGGCTGCGGGTCCAGATGATCGCAAAATTGAAAAAACTGTTGAACAGCCCGTATTACCAAAACAAGGCCGAGATATGTTTCCGGTTGGCCGAGGCCTATTGGCAGGATTCCAAGTGGAAATACATGCAGGCAATGAAGCGCTATACCAAGGCCATGGAGGCCTACCAGGCCGGGACGCTGAAAAAGAAGCCCGTGGCGCCAAAGGAGGACTACAGCGTGGCGTTGCAGTACTATCGCAGGGTGCTGCAGGAGGACCCAAACTATGCCAGGATGGACGAGGTCATGTACTACCTGGGCAGCGGCGCCTTGATGGAGGCCAAACTGAAAAAGGACCCGGCCCTGCGCAAGGAGGGTATCAAGGAACTGAACGACCTGGTCCAGCGTTTCCCAAAAAGTCGTTTTGTTACAAGGGCTTATCTGGCACTGGCGGAGACGTATTTCAACCATAGCCAGTTCTATTTTGCCAAGGCGAATTACGAGAAGATCATCCATAATTTCCCGAATTCACCGATGTACAACTATGCGTTGTACAAACTGGGTTGGGTCTATTTCAACCTGATGGATTACGAGAGGACGATCAAGACCTTCCAGAAGGTGGTGGAGGCGGTCAGCAAGCAGCCCTCCAAGATCGAATTCCGCAGCCAGGCGTTGAATGACCTGGTCGTGACCTATGCAGAGGTGGAACACGGCTGGGACCGTGCCAAGGACTATTTTTTCAGCGTGCTGCCCAAGGAAAAGGCCTGGAAAAAGATGCACGCCCTGGCCGAGTTATACGTGGGCAAGGACATGGTGCCCGAGGCGATTCGCGCCTACCGCGAGTTCATCGAATACGAAAAGATTACGCCTGCGGTGCTGGATTACTACAAGACGATCATGAGTTTGTACCGAAATACAAACGACTATGAAAGCGCTGCCACCCTGTTGAAGGAAATCCTACAATACTTTGACCGTAATGGTAAGTGGTGGGCTGCCAACAAGTCCCATCCCGAGGTGTTGAAGGCGGCTGACAAGTTCATATCGGAACACATAATGTGGATTGCCACGTATTTCCATGCCAAGGCACAGAAGAAAAACAAGCCGGAGTTGTACAAGCGGGCGGCCTATTGGTACAAGCAATTCCTGGACCGCTTCCCGAATGCCAAAGAGGCCTACAAGGTCAACTTCTATTATGCCGAAATCCTGTACGGCCAGGAACACGACTACAAGGATGCTGCAAAGCAGTACCAGTTGGTGATCGACCGCGACAAGAAGGGTGAGTTCGTGGAAGACGCCGCATTGGGCCTGATTTATTGTTACGACGAACTGATGGTCCAGGCGGGCCTGCGCCAGGTGGCACAAAAGGGCAAGAAGATCCAGGTGGTCAAATTCAAGAAAAAGGAAAACGCCCAGGAAAAACCGATCCCCAGGACCAAGTTGAAGGACCTGGAACGGAAATACATCGCCGCGGCAGACCAGTATGTCAAACTGGTCAGTGCTGTGATGAAGGACCCCAAGCGTCGCAAGAAACACCCGAACATGGGAAAGAAGATCCCCGAGATGATGTTCATAGCGGCACAAACATTTTACAAGCACGGACAATTCGTGCAGGCGGTCAAGCGGTTGCAGGTGTTGTTCCAGTACGCGCCCAGGAGCAAGTTCGCGGCCTACGGCGTGTTCATTATCCTGGACTGCTATCGCCGTCTGAAGCGCTGGAACAAGGTGGAGGAATGGGCCAGGAAACTGATCAAGGCCCGTAACTTCACGGTAAAGAGCAAAAAGGAACTGGAGAAACTGGTGGCCATTGCCATGACGGAAAACGCCAGGCAGATGGCCATGGAGCGGCATTTTTCGTCAGCCATCAGGGAGGGGCTGAAGGTTTACCGGGAATTCAGGCATGACAAGAAACTGGCGCCCAAGGCCTTGTTCAACGTGGCCGCGTTATACGAAAAGAAGCGCGATACGCGTAACGCGATCCACACGTACGAACGAGTGGTACGCGAGTACCCGAAAAGCAGCGTGGCGCCAGAGGCCCTGTTCACGATCGGACTGATCAACGAAAGCCAGACGAATTTCAAGGCCGCTGCACGAAGTTTCGAAAGGATGAAGAAATTCCGCAAGGCCAAACAGACGCCTGAGGCCTTGATCGATGCCGGGCTGATCTGGGAGGCACTGGGGCAATACAAAAAGGCCATAATCGATTACAAGAACTATATCCGGTGGTTCCCGAAAAAGAAGGACAAGGCCCGTATCCACCTGCACATTGCAGAGGTTTACGAGATGATGGGCACAAAACGGGGCAAACTGATGGCAAACCGCGTGTACAGGCAGTGGCTGGCCAGGCATTACGATGCCCCGTTGGATTGGCGTGTCAAGGCATACACCAAGATCGGGAAAAACCTGTATGATATCGACAGGATTCGTTATCGTCGCCAGGTGACTGCGGCAATGACCAATGCGATCAAGGCGTTTACAAAGATTACCAAGCCCAAGGAACTGGCGCATGGCAAGTATTACGCTGCGGAGGCCGCATTCTTCCTGGCGGAATACGCATTCTATGACTTCCAGCAGGTAAAACTGCCGTCCACCTTGAAAAAATCCGTTCTGAAGGCCGCGTTGATCAAAAAGGCGACGGCCCACAAGAAGGCGGAAAAGATGTACGACAAGGTGCTGGACTTCAAGTCAGGCCAGTGGTCAGCGGCCGCGGCATTCAGGATCGGCCTGCTGTACTCAACGTTTGCCAAGGAACTGCTGGATTTGCCCGTGCCACAGCAGTTGACACCGGAACAGCAGCAGGATTACGAGGCCCTGATCCAGATCCAGTTTGCCCAGCCAGTGCAGGCCAAGGCACAGACCGCTTTCAAGCATGCCCTGGAACTGGCCCACGAAAAGGGTGCGTATAACAAGTACACAAAGATGTGTGCAAAATATGCACATGAGGTCAATCCGGATGATTTCCCCGTGGCCGGTGAGCCACTGGTTAAGCCGGACCACCCCAAGGACACCCTGATGTCCACCAGTTTCATCAGGGTACTCAAGCGGGGTGACGTGATCGTCACGATAAAGAAAAAGAAGTAACACGGAGGCATCATGCGTGTCAGATATCCCAAATTATCGGACAAATTTGAGGACAAAGATTGCAGAAAGTGGTTCAGATGCAAGGAGTTAAGCCAATTTGAGCGCAGGCGTACTAGCGGTACGTTGAGCATCAAATTGGTGAAAACGACGAAGCAGATGGTCCGCTTGCTGCAAGCGACTGCCGAATTTAGTCCGGTAATTTGGGGATATATCCTTGCATCGTTTTTGGCGCTGGCAGTTGCCGGGTGCGGAGGCTCGTCCCAGCAGGTTAAGACCGGTGGAGGAGGCAGTGCCCAGGCCGTTCACAAAGGCAAAAAGACCAAGAGTTTCGTGGAGGCCGCCGAATTGACCGAGAAAAAAATCCAGGTCAAGAAGGCCCCCATTTACATCCCCGGGGTGGACCATGCCGCGCAGGATGCCTTCAGGGCCGGTGTCCAGGCCGTACTGGCCACGCCGCCGGATTTTGCAAAGGCCGAGTCGAAATTCAAAGAGGCGATCAAAAAGGACCCGAAGTTTTTGGAGGCGTATTTCAACCTGGGAATGTTGTACGAACGTGAGGGGCACCAGGATGAGGCCCTGCGGGTATATCAGAGTGTCATGGATGCAAACCCGAACAGCCTGGATGCCAAGGCCTACATCGGTAAGGTGTACCTGGCAAAGGCAAAAAAGGCTCGTAAACTGGGGCGTACCCTTCAGGCCCAGCAGATGGAGACCAAGGCCATGAACCTGTTTGACCAGGTCATTGCCAAGAATCCGGATAACGTGGCTGCGCAAAACGCGATTGCCCTGTACTGGCTGATGAAGAAAAACCTGAAAGAGGCGGAAAAATACGTGAGGGCCGTGTTAACCCTGGACCCGCACAACGTGGTGGCACTGAATACGCGTGGTCTAATCAACTATTTGTCCGGTAACTACAGGATCGCCAGGTGGTTGTTCGAACAAAAGGCGCTGAAAGAGGACCCGAACTCGACGGAGGCATGGAATAACCTGGGTCTCGTGTATATCAAGATGAAGGATGTACCAAGGGCCGTGGAATGCTTTATCAAGGCATTGAAAATGAATCCATCGAACAGCGAGGCCATGATGAACCTGGCCGCGATATATTTGAATTACTTGAACTACAAAGGCGCGATGCAATTATACAAAAAGGTCCTGGCCATGGACCGGGAAAATCCGGAGGCCCTGGTGGGCATGGGGACCAGTTTGCTGGGTATGCATAAGCCCAAGGATGCGTTGAAGTATTATACCGAGGCCTTGAAAGTCAAACCATCAATGGTTATACTATATAGGAAGATCGGTGGACTCTATGAGTCCAGTTTGAACGACCTGACAAAGGCCATCAGGTACTATGAAAAGTATATTGCGGCCAAGCACCTGGGGCCAAAGGATGAGCTGGTGATGAAGGTAACGGCGCTGAAACAGATGCAGCAGATGCAGGCACCAAAACCTGCAACCAAACCCGCACCTGCACAGCCGGGTCAGCCGGGGGGCAACGCAGCCCCGACCCAAGGGACAAAGAAACAATCAAATGGCCAGGCACCGAAAAAGGGTGCAGACGTAAAGGGCGCTGCAAAAGGACAAAAGCCCGCAACCAACCCCGGGGGTAAAACGCCCCGGAAAGAGGAAAAAAAGGCGGAAGGAGGTAAAAAATGAAGAGGTTTTTGAGGTCCATCGGGTCTGTCATGATGATTGCCATGGCGGCCTTGATGTTCAGCCTTCCGAGTGTCGCCTCTGCAAAAGGCAAAAACATAAAATCCAAGTTCTACGACTTTTCGGACCAGTTGATCGATGGCGACGTTAAGAAACCGACCACGTTATACACTGAGGTCAGGCAGAAGGCAAAGTTCAGCAAACTGCTGCACCTGCAGAAACATTTCCTGAATGACCTGCTGAAGACGTCTAAACGTCCCGTTTTTAAGTGATTACAGATTAAGGACTAATCAATGCGAAAAATTACCCACCTGATCACCCTGAGTAGTGCATTCCTGTTTCTTTTTATGATGCAGCAGTGCAAAAACAAAAGCAAGGCACAAACGGCACCAGCAAGCGCCGCGGCCCAGCAGGCCACGCCACAAAAACAGCAGCAGGGTACGATCCCGTTGAAACAGGAAAAACAGCAACCCAAGGCAGCCGCTGCCCAACACCTGGGGACCAAGGAAATACCTGGCGACATACGCGCAAAGTGTCCTGACTTCAAAATGGTCACCAGGGCTGATGCCTCGCCTGAGGGTGTAATATTTAAGGCCTACCAGGCGGTGTTGCAAAACGACCTGGATACCTTTATTTCATGCTTTGAGCCTCACAGGAATCCCACAGAAATCGAACGTTACTACTGGAAAAACGTAAAGAAGTATATTGGCAAGTACACGAAAAGCCCAAAGGATGCCAGTTACGGGGTGTGCCGTAAACAGGACCTGGGCAATGGCCTGATCAAAATATTCGTGGTGTCAAAGGACCCCAGGAAGAGCCATCCGCCGATCATTCTCAAACAAATCAAGGGGCAGTGGAGGATTACATTTTTCACGCCTTAGTTGGTGAGTCCCGGCTGCTGAATTTAGTCCGCTAATACGATTGCAATGTCAGAATAAGAGGCTATAATCGGACAGCCTTATTTGGAAACTTGAAAAACAGAGGTGAATTATGTCTGATACGATAATCGATGAAGTGATGATCAGCAAGGCAATCATCCAGACCTACCACGAAATACTGATGGATTCCCTGGACCTGGACGTGGCAATAGTGGGCGGGGGGCCGGCCGGTTTGATGGCCGCATATTACCTGGCCAGCCTGGGTCGCAAAACGGCATTGTTCGAGAGGAAACTCAGCATAGGAGGCGGTATCTGGGGCGGTGGAATTGGTTACAACGTGGTGGTGGTACAAGACGAGGGACGGCGCCTGATGGAGGAAATTGGCCTGGAGGTCAAGGAATTTGCCCCGGGGTATTTTACTGCTGATTCGATCCAGTTTGTGGCCGCCTTGATACGTGCTGCGGGTCAGGCCGGGGCCAGGATTTTCAATCTGTCCACAGTGGAGGACGTGATGGTCAAGGAAGGCCGGGTGTGCGGCGTAGTACTGAACCATAGCGCCATCGAGGTTGCAGGCCTGCACGTGGACCCGATTTCGATCCGGGCAAAATACGTGATCGATGCCACCGGCCATCCCATGGAGATCCTGCACAAGGTCCAGCAAAAGACGGATATACCTTTGGCCACACCCACGGGCAAACTGGTTGGTGAACGCTCCATGAATGCACCTTTAGGCGAGGCATCCGTACCGAAAAATACCATTGAAATCGCACCGGGATTGTACGTGGTTGGCATGGCAGCAAATGCCGCAATGGGTGCCTTCAGAATGGGACCGATTTTTGGTGGAATGTTGCTGTCAGGCCGTAAGGCCGCACGCGAGATAAACGAACGGCTGGGGTAGCCTGTTACCGGACGGTCGTTACACCCATACCTGCATAAGGAATCATTGTATCGCGCGTTAACGGCAGTGTGGCCCTATTGGTGGGCCATGGCATTCCTATGGTCCTGTGTTGAGCATGCGCTTTTGGTTGCAGGATTTTTTACTCTTGCCGTTCTTCCCAGAAATCCGGCCTGTGTATGTCGATAGGTTCGGGGTTGCTGTTCCACAAGCCTTTCATCAGGGTTTCGCGAATTTCAAGGGAAAAGCGATCCGTCCATGTTTCCTGGCGCAGGGTTTTATTCAGAACCTTCTGTAACCACCTGAAATCATTAACACTCCATTGCCGGATAAAATTCGGCCTGCGGTATATTGCCAGGTTACGTGGTGTCAAATCCGGTCTTTCCGAACGGGATTCGTCCTCCTGCAACGGCAACATGTCAGGTTCCTCGTGTGATCGTTGCACCCTGGGCAGGTTACGAAGGAAAAACTGGGCCGTCTTGTGCTCCATGTGCGCATCAGTGGCCGGTTCCTGTTCCAGGTTGCGTATTGCGAAGTCTGCATTGACAAGTTTCGGTGCATCGGTTTTCACGGACTGAACCATTCGCACCAGGACCGGGACGCGGTAATCCCCGATTTGTATGGACTTGCGCTGCAATCGGTAACGGGATTCAATCCGGCGGGCCGTGCGTTCGATCAGTAGGTCCATCTATTACTTCTTTTCCGACTTGATCTTTTGCTGGTTTTCTTCTTCCTGAACGTAATATTCCGAGGTGTACTCGCGGTTCAAAACATCACCCAGTTCTTTCTCCAGTTCCTTGGTGATGTCCACGCATTTCTTGCCAGGTACTCCTGACACATGGAACGTGACCTTGCCGTCAGGTCCAATCTGGATGTCGAGGTCTATCTTTGCCATTTGAATACCCCCTTACGCCGCCCATTTGCGCAGTTTGATGTGGATCGAGTGGTCTTCCTTGGTTTCCTCCTCTTCCAGGGAGTAGCCCTTTTTGCGCAGTTCCTCGATCACCTTGTAATACGAGTATTTCTGGATTACCTTCTGGGTGAACTCCTTTTCCGTCATGCCCGACGTGGTTTCCACGCCCCACCAGTCCGCGACAAAGCGTACGCCCTTGTTCGTAATGCGCACACCTATGTCGTAGGACTTGCTGACGTGGATCACCATGTCAGCCTGGGTCTTGTGGCCCTGGTAGCCCTTGACGGTCAACTGTTGCCCCTGTTTCGCCTCCTCGAACACGAATCCTTGTTCCTTCAAGATCCGCTTGAGCAAGGCAAGGTCCTTGATCTGGGTCTCAACCGTTGTAAAATGACTCATAGCGACCTCCTATTGCTGGATTTCCAGCTTGCTTTCAGGCAAGTCCCTGGCCGTTTCCTTGACCTGGCTGGCCATCCTGGCCCTGGACTTTGCCCACTGGCGCATCTCATCGATGCGTTCCTTCATGGTGTAGGACAAGGGGATGATTTCCTTGGCCGACTCCAGGATCAATTCACGGTCCAAATCCGCCTTTTCCTCCCCTTTCTTGCGTTTTTCGAACGCCTTGTACAAGGCACTGATAATCACCTGTTCGATTTCGGATCCCGAAAATCCCTGCGTGGCCTCGGTTGCCACCTGTATATCCTCCTCGCTGAGGCTGCGTTCATGGTCACTGCGTTTGTTCAGTTTTTCCACCATGATCCTGAATATCTCGGCACGTTCCTCCGCACTGGGCAGGTCAACGAAAAATATCTCGTCGAATCGCCCTTTTCGCAGCAATTCCGGGGGCAGCATGCTGACATCGTTTGCCGTTGCTATCACGAACACCTGGCTCTGCTTTTCCTGCAGCCACGTGATAAAGGATGCAAAGACCCTGGCCGTTGTACCTGCGTCCGTTTCCCCTGAACTGCGGGTTCCGGAAAAACCCTTTTCCAATTCGTCCAACCACAGGATCGACGGCGCCACTGCCTCGGCCGTGCGGATTGCGCGACGGATATTCTCCTCGGATGAGCCGACCAGGCTGGAAAAGACCTTGCCCACATCCAGTCGCAACAGCGGCATTTTCCACAGCGCACCAACAGCCTTTGCGGTCAATGACTTTCCGCACCCGGGTACGCCGATCAGCAGGATCCCCTTCGGGACTGGTACGCCGAAACTGCGCGCCTCTGTACCAAAAGCGTATTGGCGCTGTTCCAGCCACAATTTCAGTTCCTTCAGGCCCCCAACGTGGCCCCATTCCTCCTTGGATTCAAAGAATTCCAGTATGCCACTTTTGCGGATGATGTGCTTCTTTTCCTCCAGGATCGTATCAATATCGAACGTATGCTTGCGCACCAACGACCTGGACAGCACGTAGTGTACCTCCATGGCGGTCAAGCCAAGTGCCGCATCAATGATTTTCTCTTTGAATTCAGGGAATTTTTTACCACCGCTTTCCTTCTGGATGCCTTCCTCAACCATGGCCTTAGTGGCCGGGTCCAGCGAGTCATAGACCTGCATTACCAGGTTGTCGATTTGTTCCCGATTCGGCAGTTCATATTCCACCATGGCCATGTCCTTTTCCAGTTCCCTGGGCGCCTTGAATATGGGTGACAGCAGCACAATGTGTTTCTTGAACTTGCGTTCCGTTGAAAACTGCCTGCACAAGTCCCTCAGTTTCCGCACGATTACCGGGTCGGTCAGGTACGGATGAAAGTCCCGCATCACGAAAATTGCATGTCCTTCGTAGCGTTCGATATTGTCCAGTGCCCGGATTGGGTCCCTTACATCCGAAGGCAGTTTATTGCCCTCATCCTCGAAGCCACCGGTTACGCTCCATTTAATCAGGTCACGGTGCCTGGTCCGGCTCAATTCCTGCAACGTCGTTTCCACCCTTGATTCCTCGGGTGAAACCACGTAAATCAAAGGGTACGCGGCCCTGATCAGTTCCTCAATCGTATCCTTGCTGCTTACTGCCATGTCATCAACCTCCATATTCCTTTTGTAAATGCTTAATATCCGAATCCAGTAACCGGATCTGATCGTCCATCAACGCCTCCAGTTCCTGAATACTCTCCACTCCCAACCCCTTGAACACATCGCTGGACAATTCCGTATTTGTCCTGGCCAGCGCCTTCAAAAACGCCCGGCTTTCGTTCAGGGAATCCTTCAGCATGATCAGTGTATCCTCAAGTTCCTCCAGGTACACCCTTAATCCCTCGTTCCCTGCTGGCGGGGCTTGTTCAGCCAGGTTCGTCTTTAGTTCCTCGTTCCGTTCACGCAAGATCCTGTTTTCTTCCTCCAACTGGCGGACCTTGTTCTCCACGGATTTCGCCGCTCGCTGGTCAGCCTCTTTCACCTCCTGTTTCAATGCGTCCACGGTTGCCTGCAACTGCCTCAGTTCCCCGGTCAGCCGCTCAACAGCACGCAGTTTGTCCTTGTATTCCGGATGATCCGATATGTCCGAAGGTGTCTGCCTGGCCTGGTCCAGGTTTCCCTGCAGGTCCTCGATTTTTGCAATCAGGTCCTGTTTTTCCTGCTCCATGGCAGAGACCTTGCCTGCAAGTTCCGTAATCCGCTCCCTGAATTCCTCTATCTGCTGCTCCTTGTCGGTCACAGCCTCACGCAATTCGGCTTCCACACCGCCGCTTCCACCATCCTGCAACCTGGCATGCAAGGCATCGATCTCGTCGTTTTTCTGCCTGATTTGCCTGCGTAATTCCTCTATATGTCGCCTGTTTTCCTCTATGATGACCTCGAAATCACGCACCTTCTTGTTTTGTTCCCGCAGGTTTTTTTCCAGTGTCGCCGCCTTTTCCCGGAGGATTTCGTTTTCCTCCTTGATGGTTCTTATGTCGTACTCCTTGATATCATTATCGCGTTGTATCTGGTCTATCTCACGTTGAGCCTGGGTCATCTTGACTTTGAAGTCTTCTATCTGTTGTTTATACTCCGTTAGTTTATCACGCATCATTTCGGCCTGTTCCTGGGCCTCCTTGGCCGTGACTTCCAAACTGTTATTTTTGGCCTGTATATTTTGCAGGTCCTCCCTGGCCTGTTCCAGCAATCCCTGCTGGAATTTCAATTTTTCAGCCAGGTCCTTGTTTCGGTCAACGAGGTTGTGCAGGTCAACCGAATAAGCCACGTCCTTGTCACGGTATTTCTTTGCCTCTTTTTCAAACTGTTCCACCTGCTGTTGCAGGCTATCCCGCTGGGCCTGGACCCTTTCCAGTTCCTCACTGCTTTGCTTGAGTTTTTTTGCCAGGTCATTGCAGCGTTTACGCAGTGCATCGTTTTCATTTTTTAACATGGGCACCTGCGCGCTTAATCCACCCACAGGAGGCTGCACAGTCCTGGGCGGTGGCGAGGCATTAGTCTGTGTCCGAGGCTTGGGTAATTTGGGCATGGCATTGGTTTTCATGTCCGAATGAAACGTGAGTTTACGGTCTCCCAGCCTCAAAACATCGCCGTCTTGCAGTATATGTTGCGACACTTTTTTATTGTTTATCACCGAGCCGTTTACGCTGCCCATGTCGTAATAGACAAAGGCCTCATTTTCAAAGGTAACCCTGCCGTGGTTTCTGCCCACCATCCTGCTGTGCAGTCGTAAGTTGCTTGTAGGTGACCTTCCGATGATGATCTTGAATCCTTCCACTGGTTTCAGGTTGTACCGATGAATCCTCTCGTTGTCGTCTTTGTATTCCAGATATACTTCCATAGACACTCCGTCATTTTTAATTATAGCATTTAGAAGTCTCAGTACCAATAAGGTTTTTCAAATTACCCAAATTACCTGTCACATTTGAGGACAAAGTGCGCTAAAAGTGGTTCAGATACAAAGAGTTGTCCTGTTTGAGCGCAGGCGTACTAACTAACGTTGAGCATATACAGGTACAACGATGCGGTAGATGGGCCGCTTGCAGTGCCCGGCCCCCGAATTTAGTCAGGTGATTTGGGAATTATCGGCCTGATTCACAATTTGTAGTCCCACGGTCGCGGTCACGGAAAAGGCGGGCGAGACGCCCGCGAAACAAGTAGGCCGGCGGCCTGCGCTCCACGGTCTCGGCCACGGTCAACGGCCACGGCCACGGTCAACGGTCTCGGTCACCGCCAACGGCCACGGCCACGAGCGGCGGGCGCCAGGACGCAGGAGGGGCTAACGCATGGGCCCTCCCCCGCCGGCACGCCGAGCCAAATCCAGGTCCGGGGACAGACCTTTTCCACCACCAAAGGTCTGTGGGGT
>WGCQ01000053.1 GCA_015493765.1 Deltaproteobacteria bacterium | reverse complement strand
TTTTCGTCTGCTGATCCGGGTGGATTACAATGGCCTGACCCGGATAATCGGGTGGAGGTGATCCGGTGGACCAATTAAAATACCTGCATTGCCAGTTGGCCAACCGTTACACCTTAACGCGCCTGGACCCTGACTGGGCAGCAAACTGCGGCTTCCCACAAAAACTCGATGAAAACCCGGATTTTGCACAGTCAGACGTATGTTTTTTCCCAGTGGTCTTCAAATTCCATGGCAAAATCCTGGCCACCTGGAGGCTCCTGTTTGCCGGCGATGCCGGGGCTGATCAATCCTCGTTGCTGGTTTCGGCGTTTCCATACCACAGGGTCCGGGAAATTATCGAACAGGCTGCTGGCCTGGCCAGGGAAAAACCAGCCCTGACCCTGTGGACGGATGCCAGGTTCCAATTTTTGACCGTCAAGGATTTCAAACCGTTCGAGACCTTTGATTCCGCGGGACTGGCCGCGTTTCTGGTCGCCTTTGCACGGCTTACGCAAAGGCCTTTACGCGGGATTGCGGCAACCGGTGTCGTAGCCCGCACCCTGCATGCCCAATACCCGGCAAAGGTCACGCGGGTTGTGCATTTGCGGGAAAAAATGGAATTGCTGGTAACTGAGGCCCCATTCCTGGGAATCAAGAAAATACTGTATCCTGCTGAAAACGCGTCCGAAATCCCGTCGGATTTCGATGCCAGGGGGCTGGAACTGATCCCTGTTGATGACACCCTGGACGCGGTGCGGGCCGTTTTCGGTGATGTGGAGGTTTCGGGGCTCACAATAGAGGACATGGTCATGCTGCTGGAGGCAAAGCGTTTCATGGACCCCTATGACCCGCAACAGCAAGCCATGATCACGCAGACAGGCATGGAGGTTTTGGACAGGTTACGTGCGAAAACGGGCCCGCAGTGGCGGACGGACGAGGTGGTGACGCGCACCGTGGTCGGGCATTATTACGTGCACCAGGGAATGATTACACAGGCTCGGAACATGCTGAAACCGGCCATAAAAATGGCCGAACGCATGTATGCCAAAAGGGACCCCTGGCTGGATGACCAGCGTTATGCCCGGCTGTTGAACGCAAATGCGGTGCTGGAAACGGACCTGCACCGGTTCAAACAGGCCATTGGATTATGCGAGCGCGCAATCCGGGTGACGAATCGCCGCGGCCAGGGGTACGTGCATGCCATGGGCACCCTGGTACAGGCGCTGACCCGGTACGCAGCGGACAGGCACGCCATGGGTTACAAGGACTGGCGTTCCACGGCTGGCAGGGCCGTGCGCTGGGGCCGAAAACTGCTGGCCGTATCAAAAACGCCAGGCAGGCACAAGGTTTACATGGCCAATGCGTTCAGCGTGCGCGAGGCCTTTGAAGATGCCCGGGACTTGCTGGATGACCTGTTGGCAAACGCGCAACAAGGGGAGCGAAACCCCAAATTCGTATTGCTGGCCATGGCAAATTTGTATTTCATACAAGGGCAATGGCCCGAATGGCTGAAGGCCTTCGAGGACCAGTTCGCAGGCACCCTGAACCCAAAATCCTGGCCCGATGCAGGCCTGGCAATGGCCAAAGCCATTGCCCTGTTCGCCACGGGTCGCCATAAGGATGGTGAACACCTGGACACCATGCTGGGACAGGCCTTGCAAACCTCAAACGATTCATCACTGGCCGTGCTGTACGCCCTGGCACGCCTGTCATTCATACGTTTTTTGCCCCCGGACTCAAAGGCACGGGTATTTGCCGAATCAACCGGCATGTTACAGGACAACCTGCCTGGTAATTCCCTCCTGCGCAGGCTGATTGAACAAACCCAGACGGACCTTGATGACCTTTCCATGCGAGCAGGCGTGGCATTGGTGTTTTGAGGTTCTTCCGGATCCCGCCTGGGTGGTGGCTATTACTGAAGGCCCAAAGCGCTTAAAATTCTTGAGCATTTAACCAAAAATGATGGACTCGTAATAAATCAAAATAGGCAAATCCATGTCTAATAAAATCAAAGGGTTACAGAGGGCAAAATGACCAAAATCGGACTTTTTACGAGTCCATCAAAAATTAAAAGATTTCCAAATTTTCCACTTCTCCCACCACCCCACACAAGGG
>WGCQ01000052.1 GCA_015493765.1 Deltaproteobacteria bacterium | reverse complement strand
TCACTGAATTCTGGCTTCGGGTTTCGGGTGTCGGGACGCAGCCTGCGGCTGCTTTCGGGACGGCCATGCGGGCCTTTCGGGAGGGCTCCCGTCGTAACCGGAAACCTCGGCCACGGCCTCGGTCACGGTCAACCAAAGGCGGGCGAGACGCCCGCGAAACAAGCAGGCGATGCCGCCTGCGCTCCACGGCCACGGACTCGGTCTCGGTCAACGGCCACGGCCACGGCCACGGTCAACGGCCACGGCCACGAAATACGGATGTTAAACGACCCGGCTGGGGTAAAGTTTTGGAATTTTTGCAGGTTTAGAGCCGGAAAACCCTATCTTACCGTTGATTCCTGGGGTAACTTGATTTTTCGCACATAAAAATCATTTTTATATTCAACAACTTGCTTGCATCGAGGTTGGTTCATTACCCGGATTACCCGACCACATTCGGAAACCACGACACCACCTGACATCCTGAGTGTTTTCTGATAATATTCGGGTGTGATGGAGCGAAGCCTTACCCCTGCAATGCGCCAGTATTTAACCGTGAAACAGCGATACCCTGACGCGGTCCTGTTTTTTCGCATGGGCGACTTTTATGAGATGTTTTTTGATGACGCCGTACAGGCTGCGGGCCTGCTGGACCTCACACTGACCAGCCGCAACAAGAACGCACCGGACCCGATCCCCATGGCAGGCATCCCGTATCATGCTGCGAATCAATACATTAGCCGCCTGTTAAAAAAAGGCAAAAAAGTGGCGATTTGCGAGCAAATGGAGCCGCCTGGCGCGCAAAAGGGGCCGGTACGGCGCGAAGTGGTGCGTGTAATCACGCCTGGCGTGGTGTTGGAGGACGGGTTGTTGGAGTCCAGCGGCTCGAATTTCCTGTGTGCCGTGGCAGGCGGCAGCGATGGCATCGGCCTGGTCCTGGTGGATGCCTCCACCGGCGAATTCAAGGGTACTGTGTGCGATGACACCCAGGTACTGCGTGGCGAACTGGCAAGGTGGTCACCCAAGGAAATCGTTGCCATGGAAGGGGACTCGATCACTGACGCCATTGATGACGCCAACATTGTTATGAGCCTGGTATCCGGCGATGAAACCAGTGCCTACGCCGGTATTGAACCGCGTGTCCTGGGTATTGCCGCAGGCCTGGTGCGCGACTACCTGAAACGTACGGGCGTGGACCCGGACACGGCGTTGCGCGCGTTCGGCAGGTACATGCCTGGCGACCGCATGTACATACCAAAACAGGCGATAGCAGGCCTGGAACTATTTGAGTCCATGACAGGCAAGGGCAAGGCATCCCTTATCAGGACCATTGACAATACGTTGACGCCCATGGGTGCCCGGCTGTTGAGGTCATGGCTGGCAGGTCCGTTGATGCGGATTGATGCCATAAATGCACGCCTCGACAAGGTCCAGGCCTTCTTTGACAGGCCGAAACTGCGCGAGGAGGTACGCGCATTGCTGCAGGGCGTGGGCGATATGGCGCGTGCATTTTCCAGGCTGACCAATCGTTTCGGCTCACCCAGGGACATGAGTGCCTTGCTCGGTGGTATTCCCGTGGTGGACCGCATCAACCACATGTTGCAGGACGAGGGTATCGTGTTTTCGCCAGTGGACCCTGGACTGCTGGACTGGGCCAAACGCACGCTTGATGTCATGAACCCGGAACCTCCGGTGAATTGGCGGGAAGGTGGAATATTCAAACCGTCTGCGGACCCGCAATTATCGGATTTGATTGCGCTGGCCGAGGACGGCAAGGCGTTTTTAACGCAGTATGAGGCCGAGGAACGCCGGCGTACGGGCATTGCAAAACTGCGGATACGATATAACCGCGTGTTCGGCTATATGATCGAGGTATCCAAGGCCAATGCGGACAAGGTTCCGCCCGATTACAGGCGCAGGCAAACCCTTACCAGTGCGGAACGCTTTACCACGGACCGCCTGGAACAACTGGAACGCGATATCCTGACCGCCCAGGAACGCCGTAAGGCCCTGGAAGTGCGACTGTTCGAAGGTCTGTGCCAGGAGATTGCCCAATGGGACCAGGCAATCAGGGCGGTGGTGGACACGGCCGCCCGTATCGACGTATTCCAGGGGCTTGCCCACACAGCGGCCCAGCACAATTTTGTCAGGCCCACCCTGTTCGAGGACCGCAGGTTGTACATTGAACAGGGACGCCACCCGGTGGTGGAATCGGTGCTGGGACCTGGCGAGTTCGTGCCTAATGACCTGGGACTGGGCAGGGATGACGAAGATTTCATGGTAATCCTGACCGGTCCGAATATGTCCGGCAAATCCACTATCATGCGCCAGGTGGCGTTGATAACGATTCTGGCCCAGGTCGGCTCGTTCGTGCCTGCCGTGCATGCGGAACTGGGGCTGGTGGACGCGGTGCTGACGCGCATAGGGTCGGGGGATGACCTGGCAGGAGGGCGCTCCACCTTCATGGTCGAAATGGAGGAAATCGCCCAGATCCTTAACCGGGCCACTGCTCGCAGCCTGCTGATCCTGGATGAAGTGGGTCGAGGCACCAGTACATTCGACGGCCTGGCCATTGCATGGTCCATTGCGGAGTACATAGCGGACCGCATCCACGCCAGGACGCTGCTGGCCACGCATTACCACGAAATGACGAAACTGGCCAAACTAAAACCGGGCGTGCGCAACATGTCTGTCATGGCCAAGGAAATAGGCGGCAGAGTCGTGTTTTTACATACGCTGGCGTCAGGTGCAGCGGACAAGTCCTACGGCATCGAGGTGGCCATGCTGGCCCACGTGCCGGACGCGGTGATCAGCCGTGCCAGGGAGGTGCTAACAAACCTTGAGATGAACGAAATCGACGTCTTGGGTGAGCCAATCCTGGCCAAGGAACGGCGGCATACCGGGCGTAAACGCAGGACACAGGCAGTGCAACTGGAACTGTTTTCCGGCGCTGACCTGAGGGGGCCGTCGGAGGTTGAAAATCGCTTGATGGAACTGGATCCCCAGCGGTTGACCCCGCTGGAGGCGCTAAACAAACTGGCCGCCCTGGTGGCGGATGCAAAGGAAAGATACCGTGGATGAACACGGCGCTTGGAGGCTGATGTGAAGGAAGAAATTGCGGCTGTGGAAGATGTGCTGGATCATTTTGCCAAGGGCGGTATGGTGATCCTGGTGGATGACGAAGACCGCGAAAATGAGGGTGACCTCACGGTGGCGGCCCAGTCGGTTACTGCCAGGGACGTAACATTCATGGCCAGGCAGGGCCGTGGGTTAATCTGCCTGGCCATGGAGGAGGGGCGCGCCAACAGGCTGGGATTAAAGCCCATGGCCAGGGTAAATACGGCACCCTTTGGCACGGCGTTTTTGAATTCCATTGATGCACGCGAGGGCATAAAAACCGGTGCCAGCGCAGCCGACAGGGCACATACAATGCGCCTGGCCATGGACGACAAGGCCCAGCCCGGGTGGTTTAAGACACCGGGCCACGTGTTTCCCCTGGCTGCACGCGAGGGCGGTGTGTTGGTGAGGACCGGACAGACCGAGGGCTCGGTGGACCTGGCGCGATTGTCCGGGTTGCGGGCAGGGGCGGTGATCTGCGAGGTGATGCGCGAGGACGGCACAATGATGAGACTACCGGAACTGCTAAAATTCGGCGCCAGGTACAATATCCCGGTCTTGACCGTGGCATCGCTCGTGGCATACAGGCTGAGGAAGGAATCGTTCATAAAACAGGTATCCCGGGCACACCTGCCCACGGCGTTCGGTACGTTCGAATTGTATGGTTTTCAGTCACTGCTGGACGGTCACAGCCACGTGGCCCTGGTCAAGGGCACTATCGACCCTGAAAAACCCGTGCTGGTACGGGTACACCGCGCCAATTTTCCAGGGGACGTGCTGCCGCTCGAGGGCTTTGACTCCAGGCGTAAACTGGAAATCGCACTCAAGCGTATTGCAGAGGAGGGTACGGGTGTATTCGTGTACCTGAATCGCGAGGAAAAGGGCGAGGACCTGCTGAATGCGCTGAAAAAGGGTGCGGACGACATGGGCGGGGTTGCGCCTGTTCGGGATGCGGTGCAAAAGGAATCGAACATGACGTTTCGCGATTACGGCATCGGCGTGCAGGTTCTGCGTGCCCTGGGCGTGCGCAAGATGCGGGTTATGACCGACCATCCGATAAACCTGCCGGCCCTGGAGGGTTTTGGCGTGGATTGCGCTGAATTCGTGCCCCTGACTGAAGAGGAAACGGACGAATGACCACGCATGTAAATACCGGGCTGATGCGTCTTGCCGGGGACCCGTCGAGGTTTCAATGTAACGGCCGCATAGCGGTGGTTGCAAACAAGGCATCCATTGACCGGGGCTTTCAATACACGCCCTTTGCGCTGCTTAATGCAGGCTTGGATGTGAGCATGGTATTTTCACCGGAACACGGTTTTTTCCAGGTCGCAGGGTATATGGCAACGGTTGGCCGGGACAGGTTGTTTGGCGGCCTGCCCGTGAAATCCTTGTACCAGGACACAGAGGACGACCTGTTAATCCCGCAGGACATGCTGGATACGTTCGACTGCCTTGTGTTCGACCTACAGGACGTGGGTACACGCTGTTACACCTACATTTCGCACCTCGTGCTGCTGTTGCGACAGTTGCAGGGCTCAGGCAAGCGTATCGTGGTGCTGGACCGTCCCAATCCCATTGGCGGGGCAATTGTGGAAGGACCTGCGCTGGCCAGGGGCTGGGAGTCCTTTGTTGGCATGCTGCCCGTGCCAATGCGCCATGGGCTGACCGTTGGCGAAACCGTCAGACTGGCCTTGTCAGTGGAAAAACTGGACACGGACGTCGAGATCGTGCCCATGGAGGGCTGGCACAGGGCCATGAGTTTCGATGAGACTGGTCTTGCGTGGGTGCCGCCCTCGCCGAACATGCCCACGCCAAAAACCGCACTGGTCTATCCGGGCATGGTGTTCCTGGAGGCCACGAACGTGTCGGAGGCCAGGGGGACAACAACGCCCTTCGAGATGTTCGGTGCGCCGTTCATTCGTGACCCGGACAGGCTTGCCAAGCGCTTGAATTCCGAGGGCCTGACCGGTGTACACTTCATGCCCGTGTTTTTCAAACCGCGTTTCGACAAATACGAGGGCCAGGTCTGTGGCGGCTGTGCGCTCCAGGTGACGAATGCCACCCTGTTTCGGCCTTTGCTGACCGGATTGTTCGTGGTATCCGTGCTGAGGGACATGTATCCCGGTTTTCGGTTTCTTGATGGCCCCTATGAATTCGACGACCGTGGCGCAGCATACCTGCTGGCTGGCGACCGGGTTGTTTACGACTTTTTGTACGGAAAAACAACTTTTTCCACCCTGAAAGACTATTTTCGTGAACAGGAAGGACATTTTTTGTCATTTCGAAAGGATTTTTTGCTGTATGATTGAAGCGGGCTCAAGTGTTGGAATCTATGGCGGGGCATTTGACCCGCCACATGCGGCTCACGTTATGCTGGCTGCATACGCGCTGAGTTGCCTGGGACTGGACCACCTGCTGATATTGCCATGCGCTGACCACCCGTTTGGCAAACGAATGACCGGTTTTGACCTGCGCATGGAAATGGCCCGCATGGCATTTTCGTTTCTGGGTGATCGCGTACATGTGCTGGACCTGGAGGCCAACATGCCGCAACCGTCCTACACCATCAACACGGTCGAGGCGTTGATGGCAACATACCCGGACGTGGATTTCACGCTGTTGATCGGGTCGGACAACACGCTGGACAAGTGGCACAGGGGCGATGAATTGGCGCGCATGGTGCAAGTGCACGTGGTCAAGAGGGGCGGTGACGGCGTGCTGGCGTTTCCGCCGGTTTCCAGCAGCCTGATACGTGGCCTGGTTGCGGCCGGCAAGGACATCGACGGACTGGTGCCTGCCGCCGTGGGCCGATTCATCAAGGACAAGGGGCTTTACAGGGGCGCGTCATGAAGGTGGCAGTGGTTGGCGCAGGCAGGGTTGGATGCGCAATTGGTCGGACCTTGCAGCAGCGTGGTGTCGAGGTGGTCTTTGTTGCCAGGCACGAGCCGAAGGTGGACTGCGCCCCTTGGGTGACCCCGGATACGATGGACGCTCAGTGGGACATGGTGTTGTTCGCTGTGCCTGACGCCCAAATTCGGCAAGTGGCCCGGGAGGTGGCGCGACAAATCGACCCTGGAGCGGTGCTCGGACATTTCTCGGGAGCCCTGGATTCGGCATGCCTGGGTACCGGGTTTGCAGGCCGGTTTTCGGCGCACCCGGCATACGCGTTTCCCTTGCCTGGCCGGAATTTGCCCATGCCTGAAGGTTTGATATTTACCGTGGAGGGTGATCAGGCCGGAGTGGCACGGGCTGGCAGGTTGATGGATGTGTTGCGGGCACGCCATGTTACAATCGCCCCCGGGGATAAGCCGTTGTATCATGCGGCCTGCGTGATTGCGGCAAACCTGACCAGTCTCAATGCCTTGATTGCAACACGCATGCTGAGGTCAATCGGGCATCCATGGTCCCAGGACGTGGTACGGGTCCTGTTGTCCTCCGTGCTGGGGCTGCAACCATTTGACGAAACCACGGTCACCGGCCCGGCAGCACGTGGTGATATCGACGTACTCTCAAGGCATATTCGGGCAATAAACGCCAGATTTCCGGAATTTTCGGAGTATTACAAAACCGCGACCGGCACGCTGTCAAGTTTGCTTGTGCAGGCCGGGGTCATAGGGACACAACAATGGAAACGAATCAAGGCAATAGTGAGGGCGGACAAAACAAGCGATTCATCCCGGAACTAAGCAAACTGCCCTGGTATTTGCAGGTCCTGCTGTTCCTGGTGGCGATATTTTTGATCGCACTCCCGTACATTGTAATGGAGCAAAAAAATCCCTTCAACCAGGCGGTGGCAATGTATGACAAAATCTGTCACATGAAGCAGGCGCACGACGTCAAGGGCATTGCGACCCTGATCGCTCCTGGGTGGGAAGGCAAAAAATCCCAGGTAAAACAAGTTGTTACATCACTGAAATGCGTGCCGCGACGCGAGGGCTACAAACTGTTCATCAAAGAGGACGAACAAAAGCACTACATCCTGCTGCTCAGGGGACACGGGCAGGCAATCCGTGTCAGGTTCGTCATGGACCACAAGCGCATGATGTGGCTGCCCAGGTTGCCAAGGTAGGCCCATGTCTGGCTGGCATCATAAAAAGATATTGCTCATTGCCACTGTAATCCTGTCCGCCGGGATTCTATCCCTGCACAAATACGATGACCCGGATTACTATTTTCACGTGGCCTCTGGCAGATACATTGCAACACGCATTGCCAGCCATGCATTCGTACAAAAATACCCCTTCACCTTTACTTACAACAGGCCATGGCTGGACCACGAGTGGCTTTCTCAACTAATAATCTACGGGTTTGAACGCCTGTTCGGCAAAAAATGGGGGCCTTTTGGCTTCACATTCCTGTTTTTGTCCCTTGCCATGGCCCTGTCGTTACTCACGGCATGGGAGGCAGGCGCCAAGGTCAGGGCCGGCCCTTTGCTGGCCGTGCTCTTGCTGTTGCCCTCCAGGCAATTCATCAGTCCAAGGCCGTACCTTATAGGCATAAGCCTGGCAGCCGCCTCATTGCTGTTGTTGGAACGCCTGAAAAATCATAAATCAGCGCCCTGGCCCGTGTTCATGCTGATCGCATCCATGTGGGCCAACAGCCACGGCAGTTTCCCGGCTGCCCTCGGCTTTGCCGTTGCATTCCTGTTTACCAGGGACCGCGCGTCCAGGAAAGGTGCTGCATGGGCCGCACTGGCCATCGTCCTGGGGTTCCTGGTGAATCCCTATTTCTGGCATGTACTGCTGGTCCCTGTACAACATTTCAAGGCCGCCATTGTCACCACGTTCCCCGGTCCGGAATGGAGCCCCTGGGCCTTTGGCAATAACCCCTGGATGGACTTACTGTTCCTGCTGGTCTTCGTGGTTTCGCTCGTGCCTTTTGTGCGCTCTGATGCCAGTGATTTCCTGCCGGAATTCATTGTAGTGGCCTTTTACCTGGTACTTGCAATCAAGGCCCAACGCTTTGCATTCAACGCCACGCTACTGGCTGTACCGCTGGCACTGGGCATCATGCGCCCCATCCACATCATGCGATACATCGCCCCGATTGCGGCCGCCCTGGGGGTCACCGTGGCCCTGCTGATGGTACCTGCGGCAAAACAATGGGTGGGCCTGGACCAAAGGAATTTCCCTGTCAGTGCGGTAAGGGTTTGCAAATCCATCCCCAAAAAAGGCGCAATCAGGGTTTTCAATCCCCTTTACGCAGGGGGTTACATCGAATACACGGGTTTCCCCGGATTAAAACCCGCCATAGACGGCCAGGTATATGTATCCGGCTTCCGGGAGGTAGGTTGGTACATAAACCTATTGAAACACCCGGAATCATTCGTATCCAAAATCAAACGTCTTCGCGTTGACTGCGTCATGGTTGACTCCACGAGCCCTATGTTTTTCCCTGCAATAAATGCCCTGGCCGGGTCTGACGAATACTTACTGGCCCACATCGACGACCATTTCGGTGTGTACGTGCGTTCCGACGACTTACCCGGGAAAGCCAAAATATTCAAGGTGTTGCGTCCATTGTCCACGCCAGGATACCTGTTGCACCTCACACAAAATCAGGTGCGGACCGCCAGGCAAGAGGCCCGAAGCCTGTTAAAACAAGCACCGGTGTATGCAAACCTCTGCCTGGGGGTGCTGGCCCTAAACGGCTGCATACGGGACCTTTCACCGTTGAGCCTGGGCCGACGCCGGCAGTGCAACTCTGCCCCCCTACCCTTTTTCAATAAACTTGTCCGCCTGAGACCCTCCACCGGGCTCTTTCGTTATCTGAAAGCCGGTGTCCTGCAAATGCTGGGCCGCACCCGGGAGGCACTGCAAGAACTAAAGGCATGCCCGGATTATCCTGCATGCCGCGCCCTGAAAATAGTGATAGAAAAAACCAAATTACCTGACTAAATTCGGGCGGCGGGCACTATGTCCTCGAATTTGACAGGTAATTTTGGGAAAAATGCTCCACAATCAATAAAGAGGTATATAATTATCGGGATTGATTAGCACCTTTAACCTGTTTCAGGAGGTAAACATGGGTTTCAGGATGTGGAGACGGATAAGGATTGCCCCGGGAATTACGCTCAACCTCAGTAAAACCGGCGCGTCCGTTTCGATTGGGCCGCGCGGGGCAAAATATACCATAGGCACACACGGCAGCCGGGTGACCGCAGGCATCCCTGGTACAGGCCTGTACTACACGGAAAAATTGCACACGGGCGGGTCCCGCGGACGTGAGGCGGCCCAGCAACCACAGCAACGTCCCATAGACCGGCTGAACCTGGGATTCTTCCGACGCATTTTCACACCCAAGGACGAACAGGAACTGGTTGAGGGCACACGCCAGTTTATGCTGGAGGATTACGAACAGGCACTGTCGCACCTGCAGCAGGCATTGACAATCACGGACGCAGCGTTCCTGTCGGGTGCAGCGGCATTAAACCTGGGCCGCCTGGATGATGCGGCGAAATACTTTGAAAGCGCCTTGACGGATGCCGAACACCTGTCCGCATTCTTCGGGAAATACGGTATTATGCCGCAACTGCAAATGCCGATCACACCCGAGGTCACAGCAGTGCTGGGGCCGGACACAAGGGGCGTATGCCTGTTGCTGACCGAAGTATATCAGGGGCTCGACAGGCTGCAGGATGCGGTGACATGCGTAAAGCGCTTGCTGAATGCAGGGGACAACGAGGTCGTGGTCCGGCTGTCACTTGCCGAACTCTTGCTGGAGCCCGGGATGAAGGACTCTAACACGTGTAAGGAGGTGGTACAACTGGCAAAAGACGTGGAAAACGAATCGTTTGTACACACCGCATTGCTGCTGTACAAGGCCGAGGCATTGATATGCCTGGGCATGGAGGATGCGGCAAAGGACACCCTGACGTACGGGTTGCGACGCAAAAAAGGGCGGCCAGCACAATTATTGCATGAAATGCTGTACCAAAGGGCCATGATATTCCTGTCCCAGGGACAAAATAGCCGTGCTCGCAAGGACCTGGAAAGGATATTTGCGCAGGACCCGGACTTTATGGATGTTTCCGATCAATTGCAGCGACTTTCCTCCTGAACCAAATTACCGGACAAATCCGGGTCTCATCACAGTACTGACAATAATTGTCAGTCCAATGCCACATGAGCATTTTTTTCATAGCAATCTCAGGCATGTTTAGGCACCATGCCATAGATTTAATACTTCCCGGTCGCCCAAATTACCTGACTAAATCCGGGAGCCAGGTAATTTTTGGGGCAATATTTCGATTGTTTATGCAGGTATTCCGTGATAATGGCCTATTGTGGCACGGATTATGCATATTTTTATAAGTGGTTTAGTGGTTAGACCCTGTAAGATATAGATCATTGGGTGATAAATATTAGAAACTTAACGAGTTTTTCTACGCGTTATTGGGGATGCCTGCCATTTATTGGTATGAAAAAAATGCATACCTTAAGATTATCCGGAGATTAACCCGAATCCTGACGGAGGACGTATGAAAATCAGGCCGATCTTACGTTGGACGATTGGTTTAATAACAGCGGTGGCCATTGCTGGTTGCAATTCCAGTGGTACGGACACCGGAACCCATGACCCCGGGTTGGCGAAAGACGGTTTCACGGATCAGGTTGTACCGGACAACTATAACACCGAGCGCACAGGCCTGGACACGGGCAGGTTGGCGGATAATCCTGTGGATCGGCAGGAAACGTTACAGGATTCAACAGGCAAGAAGAAATCGGGCCTGACCAGGGGGTGTAGCCTGCCTACCAGTGACCTTGTAATAAATGAAATTATGGCTGCCCCTGGCCAGGGCATCGATGAAGCAGACGGGGAATGGTTCGAGGTGTACAACCCCCATGGCTACGGCATCGATATGTTTCACTGGTGGATCAAGGACAACGGCAGCGAACAACACCAAATCGGCAAACATGTAATCGTGCCTGCCGGTGGATATGCTGTGTTTTGTAGTAACGGCGACAGAAATTCAAATGGCGGCGTGGATTGCAATTATGAGTACAGCGGAGTCACACTGGCAAACACGGACGACGCGATCGTGCTGGAGGATACATCGAAAAACGAGGTGGACCGGGTACAGTGGAGCGGCACGGTACCGACTGGTGCCAGCATGGAGTTAAGGAACCCTGTTGACGATAACAAGGTCATAAATATCCCGTCGAAACCCAACGACCCGAATGCGTGGAAAAACCTGCCGTTCGGGCTGTCTATTAGGACCTACGGTAACAAAAACCAGAAAGGTACGCCCGGGGCCAAAAACGCGGACGTTTACCAGGAAAAGGACTTTGCCGGGTGCGATGATGGGAACATCTGCACCTGGGACGTGTGTTACGAGGACCATTGTGATAATTCACAGTGGAAAAAGGACTGCTGCCTGAGTGATGCCGACTGTGACGACCGCAACCAGTGTACCACGGATTCATGCAATACCGGCACCCATAGTTGCACGCACACGGCCATAGCCGGTTGCTGCAACACCAACGAGGACTGCCAGGGCTGGGACGATAATCCGTGCAATTACGACTATTGCGACGGCTACCATCACTGCCGCTCCAGCGCCACCATGCTGGCGGGTTGCTGTTGGGCGCCGGCGGACACGAACCCGGACACAGGACTGGCCTGGAACAACGAAAAAGAACGCCAGGCGTGGGCGGACGCGCAGTGTAGCAGCACAAACCCTTGCACAATCCAAACCTGCAATCTGGATACCCACCAGTGCACCGTAACAGGCCGCGCACAAAATTGTTGCGTATTGGACACGGATTGCAACGACAATAACATCTGCACCAGGGATACCTGTGTAAATAATCAGTGCGTACACACCAGGATCGCAAACTGCTGTCAGCAAAGCAGTGAGTGCAAGGATAACGACCCGTGTACCATTGACCGCTGTGTCTGGAATGAGTGCCGCCATTTCTTCAATTACAATAACGTATGCTGTAGCACGGACACGGATTGCATTCAAAATTCGAATCCCTGCATCGCGACAAAATGTATCAACAGCAGGTGCGAGGATACCATAAAGGAACAGTGCAATACGACCATCCCTTACAAGGAAACCTTTGATCACCCGGAAAACAGCAGCAGGGACCGCCTGGACTTCATTGGTTATCATGTCACTGATTACCCCTATGACAAGAACAGCAAGATAACGCATACCATGGAACCCGGTCATGAACACTGGGTGGTTGTGGATACGCCAAACCAAGGTGACCTGGGACCGGACCAGTTTGCCATGTTTAAATGGAATCCGACCATACACAACGTCAAAACCGTGATGACCAGCCCGGTTCTGGACTGCTCGGTGTCCAACAATAGTTGGAACGGTTCCAAGCAGACCTACCTGGAATGGACCCAGTCATACCTCCACAAGGATGCAAGCGGCAGTGTAACATTAAAAGTGGTGGCAACGGAGGACGGTGACTTCGAAAACGCGCCAATACTGTGGCAGAAAACCCTGAACAGCGACCTGCCTGAAACCATAGAGAAGGTCCCGCTGCCTGCCAAGATGAAATTCTCCAGCCACGTTCAGATCGGATTTTTCGTGCAAACCAAGGATACCTATTATATGAATGCCTGGCATATAGACGACGTGATCCTGTCACCGGGGACACCGAATTATGTGTGGCGCAGTTCGATCCGCGAGTGCAAGGTGGGTGATAATTTGTGCAGGAGCAGCAAACTGGTGGCCGAGGACACTCAGCACAACGAGGTGCCTGACATCGGCATGTACGTCAACCAGTTTTATCGCATCTGGGTGGACGTGCAGGAGCCCGATTACTCCGGCGGTACACTGTACTACCTGCCGCTGGGCAGTTTCCTGGGTGCACCATTCGACAGGCCCTCATTCGTGTACCTGACCAAGAATATGGATGGCGACCAGCATGTGGGTTGTTTTCGGTTGACGGCCTACGACCACCTGTTCAGGTGCATGTTTGACATCAATCCGGGTGGTCTTGAAAGCAATGCGGGCGATTATACCCTGGGTTACCTGGTCAAGGACGACAGCAAAGGCGGGGTATTCAGCCTGCACCAGTCGCTCAGCAGGATTCACCTGGTCGTACTGGGCCTGGACGGATACCTGGTGTGGTCGCCTGAGGACGTGGACCAGACCGAAGGTGATGCACTGGTGGCCGCAATCAGGTCAAACAACAGGTGGGCACAAAAAATCAAGGATATTTCGATCGTACCTAATTTTGACCACATCCGTGGCGTTTTCGTGAACCTGGGTGTGTATGGACAGGAGCATATATTGACGGATGCCGAGGCCCAGAAACTGGCCGATTACCTGGACAACGGCGGACACATTTACCTGGAAGGCGGCGATTTCTGGTGGACCACGGACATGGGTGGCAGGCAGCCCAAAACGGTGCTGCATGATTACTTCAAGACCAAGGCCATAATGGACGGTACGTCAAAACTGGCAGGCCCATTGAACGGTGCCAATTTCCTGTACGGGTATAACTACGATTATTCCACTGATTACAGGTGGAATACGTGGCTGGATCACATCAAGCATAAACCGGAAAAGGGTGGTCGCGAGGTAATGCGAGTGACGGAACAGTCGTGGCCCCCACATTTTGCCACTGTGATAACGTGGGACGGAGGAGCGGATGGCTACAGGACGATTGCTTCCAGCGTGTTTTACAGCGGATTCAAACAGCAAAACGGTGGCAAGAGCCCGAGTGATCTGATGAATCGCTATATCTATTTCCTGGAAAACGGTTATCCGCCGTGTGACCAGGACGCACAGTGCGAGGATTTCGAACCCTGCACCAGGGATGCCTGCAAATCACACGTTTGTAACAACAGGGCGATTCCAAATTGTATTCCTTGCATAAACGATGTGTACAAGGAGGATGGAACGTTGTCGTGCGGTACGGACCAGGCCTGCCATATTTTAAAGGGATACTCGGAGGGTCGCTGCGTAAATATCCAACCCAGGCAAGTCAAGGCTACCCCTGCCGATGACCAGGAAAACCTGGCCTTCGGATCCATGCAGACACAGGTACAAAGCAGGATTCACGTATCCCGGGTCGGGTTTGTAAGAGGTATGCAGGTAAAAGTCAAAATCACTCATTCATACAGGGGCGATGTGTCGTTGCAGTTGAAGCATGCCGGCAAAACCGTGGCCCTGCTGGATGCCAACCCCAAGGATGCACGTGAAAATGTATATGAGACCTACACCATAGGCGTGCCCATTGACACGGGTGACAGCCTGGACGTTTTCCGCGATCAGTCCATGGAGGGCGACTGGGACCTGGTTGCCACGGACAACGAACCGCAGGGGGATGACGGGGTTTTGGACACATGGAGCCTGTACGCCAGGTATTGCTCGCCCAAAACATGTACCGAACAGGGACTGGAATGCGGAAATCAAACCGATACCTGTGGGCACCCATTGGATTGCGGCACATGTCCATCCTCCGATTACTGTGACAACGGCAAATGTAAACCCTGGTGCGGTGACGGGACTTGTGAGCCTGGCAGGGGTGAAAATTGCGGAACCTGCCAGCAGGACTGCAAGTGCGGAAGCAAACAAGTATGTTACAGCAACGCATGTTGCACGCCCAAAACCTGTGACGACCTGGGCAAAGAATGCGGGAACAACTACGAGGACTCCTGCGGTGGCAAACTTGATTGCGGTGGATGTACCACGGATAAGTACTGCGACAAGGGGACGTGCAAGCCCTGGTGCGGTGATGGACTGTGTGAGGCGAACAAGGGTGAAAACTGCGGAACCTGCCAGCAGGACTGCAAGTGCGGAAGCAAACAAGTATGTTACAGCAACGCATGTTGCACGCCCAAAACATGCACCGAACTGGGTAAAAAATGCGGCAGCGGGTACGATGATACATGCGGTGGCAAACTTGATTGCGGTGGATGTACCACGGATAAGTACTGCGACAAGGGGACGTGCAAGCCCT
>WGCQ01000051.1 GCA_015493765.1 Deltaproteobacteria bacterium | reverse complement strand
CAACGGTCTCGGTCAACGGTCTCGGCCAACGGTCTCGGCCAACGGTCAGCGGTCACTGAATTCTGGCCTCTGGTATCGGGTCTCGGGACGCAGCCTGCGGCTGCTGCGGGCCTTGCGGGAAGGCCCCCGTTGCAACCGGAAACCACGGCCAACGGCCACGGTCAACGGTCACCGCCACGGCCCACGGTCTCGGTCAACGGCCACGGTCCCACTCGGTCTCGGCCAACGGTCTCGGCCACGGTCAACGGTCACCGCCGCTAAAAGAACCCCTATTGCCATCGTTTGTGTTATACTTGGAACGGAATGCGTTTTGAGTTCTGGTCAACCATATGTGCGATCATTGTGTTGTGGAGCCTGACGGCATGGTCCAAGCATGCACAGACGCCCATTCAACGCTTTAAAATCGCTGAAAACACCTTCAGATTCCAGGACTACAAAAAGGCGGCCCGGCAATTGCGTGCCCTGCTGTATCCGCATCCTGTGCTGAAAGACAAAAAACTATGCCTGAAGGCGCGCGAATACCTGGGTGCCTGCTATTTCTGGCTGCACAAGGAAAAACGTATGGAAGAGGAGTTCACCGCGTTGCTGGTCAAGGCCCCCGGGTACAAACTGGACCCGTTTTATTACCCGGTTCCATTACTGGAACGATTCAACGCCCTGCGAGCCAGGTTGCAAAGCCTGGGTATCATCCCTGGGCCTGCAAAAAAAACAAAACCACGGCCAAAACCGTCAAAACACGAACAACACAAGCCCAAACTGTGCAAAACCGTCATCAAGGACGTGGTGCGACACAGCAAAATTTTGTGTTTCATACCTTTCGGCGTAGGCCAGTTCGCAAATGGCCGGCCGGCAAAGGCCGCAGGCTTTCTGTCTTCCCAGGTGATTGGTCTGGGTCTGAACATCAGCGCATTTGTGGCGATCGAAACACTGCGTGGTGATGACGGGCTGTTCAGTCCGTCCAGCGCACGCAAGGCCAGGATCCTGCGTTACGTGCAGTACGCTGGACTGGGCGTGTTTGCGGCCTCCGTGTTGTGGGGTGTCCTGGATGCCTTGCATGACTTCAAGGCCAGGCAGGTGAAGACCCGTGTGATCGTTGCGCCGTGTGGTGCAGGCATCGGTGCAGGCGTAAAATTTTGAGGTTGCTATGGCGTGCATGATCGTATTCGAACCGGACCGGTTCCCCAGGGAAATCCCCCTGGTAAAAACCATAACCACCGCGGGTGCGGACCCGGATTGTGACATCCCGCTGAGTGGCAAGGGGATTGCGGACGTGCATTTGAAGGTCGTGCGGCAGGGTAACGTGTTTACCGCGTATCCGTTCGAGGGCAATCACATCCAGGTAAACTGCAAGCGGGTAAAGAAGGCGGATTTACAGGATATGGACAGGCTGGTGGTGGGGCGATCGCTGCTAATATTTTCGCATGACGAAGGCCTGCTGAGGCCAAAGGAAGGCCTGGATCGTAGCCCGGCGGATGCACTGGTCAGCCTGCGTGATTTTTCCATGGCCTTGATGCAGGCAAAGGACATAAATCGCCTGCTGGACACACTGTTGGACCAGGTCATCGACCTTGCCAGGGCGAACAAGGGTTTCGTAATCCTGCTTCAGGAGGGGGAACAGCGGGTTATCGCGGCCCGAAATATCGGTCATAAGGCCGCTTCCCTGCAACAGGATTTGTATTCCGACACGATCGTCCAAAAGGTGTTACAAACCAGGGAACCCCAGTTGATTACCAATGCCATGGACCACAAGGAATTTTCCGGGTGCACCAGCGTGGTCAACCTGAAGGTGACTTCCGTGGCTGCACTGCCCTTGCAGGTGGAGGATACCATGCTGGGCGTGCTGTACATCGGAACTGACGAGGTGATCAACACCTTTGACCAGCCGTTGATTTCGCTGTTGATGGTATTTGCCAGCCAGGCGTCCCTGATTCTGCACAATGCACTGTTGCTGGAGCGGCTGCGCATTGACAACACGACGTTGCGCCAGGAATTGCATGCGCGCAGGTTTGGCGAGGTTATTGGTGCCTGCGACAGCATGCAGGGGGTGTTTCGCATGATCGAACGCGTGGCGCCCACGGACGTCAGCGTGTTGATCCAGGGGGAAACCGGTACGGGTAAGGAACTGGTGGCCCATGAAATCCACAAACGCAGTAAGCGGGCCAAGGGTCCCTTTGTGGTGATCAATTGCGGTGCCATACCCGAGGCCTTGCTGGAAAGCGAGCTGTTCGGTCATGTCAGGGGGGCATTTACAGGGGCAGTGGCTACCACAAAGGGCAAATTCCAGGCTGCACACCATGGTACGCTGTTTCTGGACGAGATAGGCGAATTACCATTGGCGCTCCAGGTGAAAATGCTGAGGGTGTTGCAGGACATGAAGGTCACCAAGGTTGGCTCCAACCAGTCGGAAAAGGTGGACGTGCGGGTGGTGGCGGCCACGAACGTAAACCTGGCCGAGGCAGTAAAAAACAAGGCGTTCAGGGAAGACCTGTATTACAGGCTGGCGGTGGTTGAAATTGTGCTGCCGCCCCTGCGAAAAAGAGGTAAGGACATCATTTTGCTGGCTCGCTATTACCTGGAGCGATACGCCAGGGAACTGGGCTCTCATGCAAAGGGATTTTCAAAGGATGCAATCGAGGCCATGATGAACTGGCCGTGGTCCGGGAACGTGAGGGAACTGGAAAACCGGGTCAAGAGGGCCTTGCTGTTTGCACAGGGCGCAATGATTACCAGGGAGGACCTGGAACTACCGAAGGACCGTGTCATCCTGCCCCTGGCAGAGGCAAAGGAACGCTTTGAATTGCAATACATCAAGGAGGCCCTGGAGCGCAACAACGGCAACAAGACAAAGACTGCCAAGGACCTCGGCGTGGACCCGAGGACCATATATCGATACCTCGATAAGGTTCAAAAACTGGAGGAAGGACAGCCTTAAAGGTTGATTAGGTATGACAAAAATGTCAGGGTTTACAGCAAAGCAGCACATGGGCAAACAATGGGATCGCCCTTGTGCAAAGGGCTTTTCGTGGGTCCTGGCACGATTATTGAAGTATATTGTCAGGTGGAGTGCCCGTGCGGGTTTATACGTGGCGCTCATTGTATTGACTACACTTGATGGAGGTTGCCTGTGGGCACCGGATATCCACGAAAGGAATTCGGAAAACCAACCGCCCCAGTTGGACTACAGCCTGATGGAACCGGATCCGGACATGGTGGTGGTCCTGACCGGACCCACGGTGTTTTCAGTAGCCTCCGCCGTGTACGACCCGGACGACCCGCTGGACAAACTGTCTTACTGGTGGTTCGTGGATTATCGACAAAAACAAGGCGCAGCCATGTTCGGCGGTCCGGGATACAGCCAGATCCAACTGGACCCCTGCCGGTATCCCCAACTGTCGGAACCGGGCAAACAGCATACGCTGGAGGTAGTGGTGGCGGACCCGTCAGGCAAGGTGGAGTACGACGCATCGGGCAACAGGAAAATAGAACACGCGGCAATAGGATTATGGGTAATTCAATCAAAGGCAAACTGTCAATAATCGTACTCGCCCTGGTGTTGGGGTGTGGCAGCGGTACGAGCCGGGTCAGTACCGTGGTACAGGATACGGGCAGTGGCGCCAAAACCAAACACACGGCCAGCCTGGATGCATGCAGCGATGATAATGAATGTCCACTGGGCGAAGGATGCGCGGTTCAGACAGGTGTATGTGTACCACTGGCTGATTCCGAAATCTATGACATCCAGATTACCCCACCTGCGACGACCGATTTGCTGCCCATGCAATTCGCGGGTGTACACCTGAGTGCGGACAGGACCAAGTTCACCCTGGTGCAGCCGGTCTTGATGAGCGGTACAGCGGCCAGACAGACCGGGAACGGAATCAGCGTTGTATCCGGGTTGCTGGTGGCACAGGCAAACTCCAGCATACCGTTTATCACCCTGCACGCCGAGACAAAGGTGTCCATGTATAGAGGCACCAACGGGACCACCTTCAGTATGAAACTGCTGCCAGGGATCCAGTATCGTTTTGCATTCATCCCTGATGAATCCGATTTGCCGCCCTACACGTTTACGGATAAATTAACAGGGGACAAACAGGTAAACATCCTCATGGTAATGGATTCGTATCACCGTATCCAGGGCACGGTTACCCGGCGGGCAGGCAAAAAAAGGATAGGCATTGCGAACGCCGTAGTCCAGAGTTCCTGGCCTGGATTTGTGCAAGGCAGCCACGTAACAACCGATGAAAACGGATATTTTTCGCTGCTGGTCCCGCCACAGGTCACCAGGGTAAAACTGGAGGTTTCGCCGTCGGATACCGAATATTTCAGGCCTTTAAGCATGGATGTAAACACGAATAGTACAAAGCCACTGGATATTTCGGTCCGGGACTTCGGCCTCAGGCACAAGATGCGCATCCAGGTGGCTGGCAGGAGTGGTACGGACGTGGTGGCAGGTGCATTGGTCACGGTGGCCTCGGAATACGACAACCGCGTGGCATTTGGCACCACTGACATACATGGCATGGCCGACCTGACGGTACCGGAAGGCGATTTCGTGCTGCACGTGGACAGCCCTGGCACCAGTCCCTTTGCCTCTGCCTCGTTCAAATTGCACGTGGTCAGTGATTCTGTCCAGAATTTCGTGGCCTTATTGGACAAACGGCCGTGCATACATGGAACGGTGTACAACGACATGGTAGCGGGCAGGCTTGCAGCTGCGCAGGTTACGCTGATACCCGGACACAAGGCCTTGAATACCCAGTTTTCAACCACCTCGGACCAGGATGGCCGATTCGTGTTGTGTATTGACCCTGGCACCTACGCCTTGCTGGTGGTGCCCCCTGCGGGATCCGGGCTTGCCAGGTATTCGGACACTGACTTAGAGCTGACCCCACCGTTCAAGGATATCGAGGTGCACCCCTCGCCAGGGGTATTGATCCGGGGAATGGTCCAGGATGAGGATGGTAACCCCATTGCCAAGGCCAGGGTGGACTGCTTTTTCAGGTCCCGCCTGGGCACACAGATATTGAACGTGTCCTTGCCCTATGCCACATCCCTGGCAGCCAGCGTGCTAACCGATGAGCAAGGCTTTTTCAGCGTGGTTGTGCCACATGTCAACCCCAAGGCGGATAATACCTTCGGTTTGCCCGCAACAGGCCTTAAATAGAAAAATCCAAGGGCAGACCTTCCCCCACACGGTCACGGTCAGTGGTCAACGGCTACGGTCACTGAATTCTGGCCTCTGGTATCAGGTCTCGGGACGCAGCCTGCGGCTGCGCGGGGCGGCCCTGCGGGCCTTTCGGGAAGGCTCCAGTTGCAACCGGAAACCCCGGCCTCGGCCTCGGTCTCGGCCACGGTCAACGGCCACGGTCAACGGTCAACCCATCAAGCCAAACGCCTTTTCCACGCCACCAGGGATCTTCATACTGCCTTCTGCCTCCAGGACCTTCAGGTACTCGATGACAGCGGACTTGGACTTTGCCGCAGGCACATGTTCCAGGTGCACCTTTTTCAAGAAACGCAATACCTCGGTCCTGGAGTGGCCCATGGCCTTGTACGACATCTGTGCGGCCTCCTCGGGGTGATTCGTGACCCACTCGATGGCAGATGCCAATTCCTGCTGGAATACGTCCGCCTCCTTGGGGTGTTGTTCCAGGAAACTACGTTTGAATACCAGGCCAGCATTGGGCAGGTCGCCCATACCTGGATGCAATTTTTGCCACACATCGCTGAATGCCAGTATGCAGGCCTCCTGTTTTATACCTTCAAGCGCATAACTGGCCTCGGGCTGGCGCAGCAACACGTTCGTGTATCGGCCTTCTATAAACCCCTTCTGCAGGTCCTCCGGCCTGCCAAAGGGCGAGCCAAATGCAAAGGTAACGTCTTTGGGGTCTATTCCCACGGCCTTTAGCAAATAGCCGGTAACAGCCGCTGGCGGGGCCGTTTTGATCAATGGCAGGTGCAGGGTCTTGCCCCGTAAATCCTCCATGGTATGCACAGAACAATCCCGGCTCAATACGTAAAAATTATCCCAAACGTCCACGGAGGCCATGACCAGGTCCCGATCCGAGGCAAACAGTTTTGCCACTGCTGCCACCGCCGAAAAGGTGATGTCCGCCTTGCCGCGCACCAGCCATCCCAGGTGTTTTTCCGTCTTTTGCCAGACCTTTATTTCATCGAAACGCATGACCTCGTTGATCCGTTCGCTTTGCTGCATGCGCAGTAGCACCGGCCATACCACCGGTGTGGCCGACTGCATGACTACACCAACCCTGCCATCCTTGCCGGAAACTACTGCTGCCGTGGCCTCCACGGGCTTGTAAAACCACATATAACACGCCCCTTCGGTTTGCTGGACGACCTCGCTTTTTATGCCCATGCCGTCCAACATCGTGATCATGGGGTCGGGTTTGAACGCCTGCAGCAGGCAAAAACCCTGGCCCGTTTTTAGTGCCCTGGCCCTGCCCATGACCACGGACATGGTGCTGGCGCCCATACCACGGACATCCAGCACGTCCTGCTTGCATTTTTCCGGCAGGTTGTAATCCAGTGGCTTGAATATGAATACGTGAAACTCCTCGGAATTTGCCTCTTTCGTATAATGTTTCAGCCCCATGGACGCGGCCAGGTTCTTCAAGGGCACAGGGTCAAAGTCATTGATGATCTCGATGGCGCTGCCAGGCCCCATTTTTTTCATGAGTTTTTCTATTTCGGGCAGGAAAAAATCCTCGTCCTGGCGCACGTCCTGGGTCTGCACCAGGTTCATCTGGGCAAACCAATCCGGTATGGTGCGATCATCTTCCGTGCCCGCACCGGCCATGATGCATTCCGGAAAACGCCTGATCAGTTCCTCGGCCTGGCCAAGGGCCTCGTTTACCGTGTGCAGTACCTCGCAAATGGACAACCTGCCCATGTCAGCCACGTCCCTGAATGTGGCCCACCGACCCACTGTATTTAGCACCAGTTTGTTGTTCAAACGCGAAAATTTAGGGTTGAGTTGAATCAACACATCTTTCAACTCCGGGTATTGCTTCAAGGCCTCAATGACCTTGGTTTCTGCAGTTATCAACATATTACCTCCATAAACAGAACAATTCTCATTTATTTTTATAGCGCATATGCGCCGGATTTGCAATGATGAAAGTTAAAATCATATAATTGAAAAATGAATAGTACCGGTTTCAGATTGCTGGATGGGCCTTTTTTGCAGGGCCGATTAATCGCGCGCAGGAAGCGTTTCATCACTGACGTACAAGTAAACGGCAGGCAAATCGAGGCATACCTGGCAAACCCGGGACGCATGTTCAATATCATGCTGCCAGGGGCAAGGTTGGTGCTGAAACGGGCCGACGCACCACACAGGCGCCTGAAATACGACCTGGTTGCCGTGGACATGGAGGACGGGGTGGTGGTGGCAAATTCCGCCATGTTGAACCGGGTGGCCGCGATGGCGATAACGGCCGGACTGGTGCCGCCATTGCGGGGATGCCGCATACTGCGCGCAGAAATGCCGTTCAAAAGGCACCGTTTTGATTTCCTGTTGGAATGCGGGGATGGACCTCGGGTACTGGAGGTAAAATCATCCACCCAGACCGTTGGCAGGTGTTCCATGTTCCCTGATGCCCCAACCATCAGGGGACGCTCACACCTGAAGGCCCTGACCGATCCGGATTTGCCAGGTAAGGGTGCGGTGTTATTCCTGTTGTCAGGCCCTCGTTCTGATTGTTTCATGCCGGATTATCATACGGACCCGGATTTTGCCAGGACCTTCATGGATGTGGCGAATCAGGTTGACATGATGGCTTGCCGCGTGGACATCACACCGGACATGTTCGTTCGTGACATTGTCCAGGTCCCTGTTGTACTGGACCGTATTTCCATCGGGGATACGGGCACCTACGCGGTGTTGTTTCAGGTGCCTGAGGACGTTCGCTTGCAGGTGGGTGCCCTCGGCGAGCGTAGTTTTCCGAAAGGCTGGTACGTATATGCAGGCAGGGCCATACGCGGTCTGTCCGCCCGTGTTGCCAGGCACAGGAGCCGCAGCAAACGGTTGCGCTGGCATGTAGATTACTTGTCGTCGCGGTTTCCGGGCGTGTGGTCGTACGTCATACGCGGCCGGGATTGCGAGTGCGAGCTGGCAACGGCCCTGCGGCAAATCAGCGGGCAGTGGGTACCCGGCTTCGGTTCCAGTGACTGCAACTGTCCGTCTCACCTGATATTTTTTCGACATGACCCCAGGTTAAATGCGGATTTTGTAAGGGTGCTGGAGGGATTCAGGGCAGGAGGTGGCGTGTGGATAGGGTAGTGGCCGTGACCGTTGGCCGAGTCCGAGTCCGTGGCCGTTGGCCGTGGCCGTGGCCGAGGTTTCCGGTTACTACGGGAGCCTTCCCGAAGGCCCGCAGGGCCGTCCCGCGCAGCCGCAGGCTGCGTCCCGAATCCCGATGCCAGAGGCCCGAGTCCGTGGCCGT
>WGCQ01000050.1 GCA_015493765.1 Deltaproteobacteria bacterium | reverse complement strand
GGCCCACTGTCACCGTCACTGCCACTGTCACTGAATCCGTGTCCGAGGCCGAGGCCGTTGGCCGTGACCGTTGGCCGAGGCCGTGGGTTTCGTTATTGGGTCGGAACTCGGTGGTAATTGCGGGAAAAGGTGCGATTGGAACACCAAAATTGCCGAATCATCCTCAGGCCCACTGTCACTGTCACGGTCAACGGTCACTGTCACGGTCAACGGTCTTTGTTTCTTTTCCCGGGAGATAAATCATTAAAAATCACGTATACGACAGTAGTCTTACTAATTTGCTAATAATGCTTGACAACGGCGGGTTTGACTAATATAATACATTGCCTTTTTGGGACTTGACCGGAAAATTTTTAGCAAGGGAGGCAGGATGCCGACGATTAACCAAATGGTAAGAAAGTCGAGGAAAAGGGCGAAGAAAAAATCAAAGTCTCCGGCCCTTCAGGGTAACCCGCAGAAGCGCGGTGTGTGTACGAGGGTGTTTACCAGCACGCCGAAAAAACCAAACTCGGCATTGCGCAAGGTCGCACGTGTAAGGCTGACCAACGGCATGGAGGTAACGGCCTATATCCCGGGCGAGGGTCACAACCTCAGCGAGCACTCGCAGGTGTTGATCCGCGGCGGACGTGTGAAGGACCTCCCTGGCGTGCGTTATCATATAGTAAGAGGACACTACGACAGTGTCGGCGTGGACGGCCGCAAACGCAGCAGGTCTTTGTATGGAACCTCAAAGGGTAAAAAGGTAAAGTAAAATGGCCAGACGAGATGTTGTAAAGAAAAGGGTGCCCGCACCTGACCCTGTTTACGGTGACGTGGTTGTCTCCAAGTTCATAAACTCACTGATGTCGCGAGGCAAAAAAAGCAAGGCGGAAAAACTCTTTTATGGTGCAATGGATTACATTGAAAAGCGGGTCAAGGACGACCCGTTGATCGTGTTCAAGAGGGCCTTGGACAACGTGAAACCCCAGGTCGAGGTCAAGTCCAGGCGTGTGGGCGGCGCCACGTACCAGGTGCCGATCGAGGTGCGTCATGACCGCCAGCAGGCACTGGCCATCAGGTGGTTGTTAAAGGCCGCACGTGCACGTGCCGAAAAGGGTATGGTGGCCAAACTGGCCAATGAATTGATAGATGCATTCAACCAGCGCGGGGCCGCGGTGAAAAAGCGTGATGATACGCACCGCATGGCCGAGGCTAACAAGGCATTTGCCCATTACAGGTGGTAAAAAGGACGCAGTCGTGGCAGAAAAAGAAGGCATAAGAAACATCGGAATCCTTGCCCATATCGATGCGGGCAAGACTACCACGACTGAGCGTATCCTTTATTATACCGGTCGTAACTATAAAATAGGCGAGGTCCACAGTGGCGATACGGTCATGGACTTCATGCCCGAGGAACGCGAACGCGGCATCACCATTACGTCCGCGGCCACCAGTTGCTACTGGCGCGACCATATCGTTAATATAATAGACACACCCGGACACATCGATTTCTCCGTTGAGGTGGAGCGCAGTTTGCGCGTCCTGGACGGTGCGGTCATGGTGTTGTGCGGTGTGGCAGGTGTCCAGCCCCAGACGGAAAAGGTCTGGCACCAGATACGAAAATTCAGGATACCAACCATTTTCTTCGTCAATAAAATGGACCGTCGTGGTGCCGATTTCAACCGCGACGTGGACATGATAAGAAAACGCCTGGGCGTAAAGCCCGTGGTGACCCAAATGCCCTTTGGTGAAGGTCCTGATTTCGCCGGCATAATCGACCTGCTGTTGATGAAATTGCTGGTCTATGAAGGCGAGACCCTGGGCAAGGTTTACAAGGCCATGGATATTCCCGCGGACTGGCTGGAACGTGCGATGTCCGCCAGGGAGACGATGCTGGAAGCCATTGCAGAAATCGATGATGCAATTGCACAGGCATTCCTGGATGGGCATGACATCCCCATGGAAGACCTCATTGCCGCAATCCGGCGCGGTACCATCGCAGGCGAAATCAGCCCGGTGGTTCTGGGTTCCGCATTCAAAAACAAGGGCGTACAGCGCCTCATGGACGGGGTCGTTGACTTTTTGCCCGCACCCGAGGACCTTGAACCCATAAAGGGCATTGATCCCGAGAAATCCAATGGTAAACCCGTGGAAGTGCTGCGGGACCATAGCCCGGACGAACCCTTTGCCGGTCTTGCATTCAAGATCATCCACGACAAGCACCTGCAGGGTGATACGGCATTTGTCAGGGTTTATTCCGGAACGATTCGGGCCAAGGAAAAGATTTATAATCCGGTAAAAAACAAGGTTGAACGGATCGCCCGCCTGGTCAGGATCCACGCGGACAATATGACCAGTATCGACGAGGCCAAGGCCGGTGATATCGTGGGCATCGTGGGCCTGAAATACACGCTGACCGGTGACACCTTGTGCGACCAGCAGCACCCGGTGATCCTGGAAACCATAGAAATCCCCAAGCCGGTGGTGGAAATCGCGGTGGAGCCTGAAACCAGGGAACAGGAATCCAAACTTTTCGAGGTCCTGGACAAGGTCACCCGTGAGGACCCCTCATTCAATTACAGGACCAACGAGGAAACGAACCAGACGATCGTGTCCGGTATGGGTGAACTGCACCTGTCCGTGATACTCAGCCGGCTGAAGCGTGAATTCGGCCTGAGCGTACGTTCCGGCAAGCCGCGTGTAGCATACAGGCAGACTATCAGGCGGGCCGTGCGTACGGAGGGCAAGTACATACGCCAGTCAGGCGGCCGTGGGCAGTACGGCCATGTTGTGATAGATGTGGAACCCCTTGAACGGGGTGCGGGGGTGAAATTCGAGGAACGGATCGTGGGCGGTGTTGTGCCTCGTGAATTTTTCCCTGCCGTGCAAAAGGGCATCGAAGAGGCCGCCATGGTTGGCATAAACGCCGAGATCCCGGTGGTGGACGTCAAGGTGACCCTGGTGGACGGTTCATTCCACACGGTGGATTCCTCGGAACTGGCCTTCAAGGTGGCTGCATCCAAGGCGTTCAAGCAGGCGGTGCAGCAGGGCAGTCCCGTGGTCCTGGAGCCGGTGATGCAACTTGAGGTCGTGGTGCCTGACGAATACGTGGGCGGAGTGATCGGCTTTTTGAATTCCAGGCGCGGCAGGATTACGTCCCTGGAAAGCCGCGGCGGGGTGCAGGAATTGAAACTGGAGATCCCGCTTGCCGATACGTTCGGCCTTGCATCGGGACTCAGGGGATTAACCAAGGGCAGGGGCACGCATTTCATGCGTTTTGCCAATTACCAGCCGGTGCCCGATGGTATGATTGTGGATGGAGGACAAGCATGAAGGATAGCATCAGGATCAAGCTGAAGGCCTATGACCATCGTTTGCTGGACCAGGCCGTGGAGCAGATCATCGAGACCGTGCGTGCCGCGGATGCCAGGGTTGCGGGCCCGGTTCCCTTGCCGACCAAGATATCACGTTACACGGTGTTGCGTTCACCGCACGTGGACAAAAAGAGCCGTGAGCAGTTTGAAATAAGGGTGCACAACAGGTTGCTCGATATCGTTGACCCGTCGCAGCAGATGCTGGACGAGTTGACGAAACTGGACCTGTCACCGGGTGTGGATGTGGAGATCATTGCGTAAGCGAGGTGCAGGATGCCGAATGTAAATGTATATGACCTTCAGGGTCGGAAAATTGGTGATATGACGCTTTCGGACGATGTGTTCGGCATCGAGGACCGTTCGTACCTGTACGGCGAGGTCATCCGTGCCCAGTTGCTGGCCAGGCGCAAGGGTACGGCCTCGACGTTGGGCCGCAGCGAGGTGCGCGGCAGCGGCAGGAAGCAGTTCCGCCAGAAGGGTACCGGCCGTGCACGTCGTGGTAATGCCAAGACCCCTTTGCTTAGGCACGGCGGCGTGGCTTTCGGTCCCAAACCGAAGGACTGGTCCGTAAAGGTCCCGAAAAAGGTGAAACGCCTTGCCCTGAAATCAGCCCTTTCCGGTCGGGTCCGCGAGTCCGGCCTGTTCGTGCTGGATTCCGCGGCCATGGAAAGCCCCAGGACCAGGGCCATTGCCGATTTTCTGAAGAATACGGACACCGCGTCCGCCCTGATCGTGGATGTAAAAAACAAGGCATTATCCCTGTCATGCCGTAACCTGCCGAATGCAAAATTCATCGAGGTTGATGGCTTGAACCTGTTCGATGTCTTGAAGTACAACCGGGTGGTTATTACCCGCGAGGCCGTTGAACACATAGAAAGGAAATTGCAGTCATGAGGACGGAATACGACATAATTGTCAGGCCGCTGATCACGGAAAAGGCCGCCATTGCACGTGATGAAGGCAATGCGTACCTGTTCGAGGTCTTGATGGACGCCACCAAGGCCGAGATCCGCAGGGCCGTGGAAAAGATATTCGATGTCAAGGTCGAATCGGTGAGGACCATGATCATGCCTAAGAAACCCAAGATTAGCCGGGCACGCAAGGGTTATACCTCGCCGTGGAAAAAGGCGGTGGTGTACCTTAAAGAAGGGGACACCATCGATATAATGGAGGGGGTGTGATATGGGCATAAAGAAATTCAGGGCAACCAGCCCGGGGCGCCGTCACATGACGGGCTACGACTTCGCGGAAATCACCAAGGACAGGCCGGAAAAGGCCTTGCTGGAACACCACCATCGCAAGGTCGGCCGTAACAACAAGGGCCGCATCACCTCCAGGCATCGTGGCGGTGGTCACAAGCGCCTGTACCGGGTGATCGATTTCAAGCGGGACAAGTTTGGCGTGCCCGCAAAGGTCGCGGCGATCGAATACGACCCCAATCGCACGACGAGGATCGCCCTGCTGTACTACGCGGACGGTGAAAAACGTTACATCCTGGCCCCTCGGGACCTGAAGGTCGGTGACGAGGTGATGTCCTCGGCCAAGGCCGAGATTAAAACCGGCAACAGCTTGCCCTTGAAGGTAATCCCGACCGGCACCCAGATTCACAATATCGAATTGTATCCTGGCCATGGCGGCCAGTTGGTCCGTTCCGCAGGTACCTCGGCCCAGTTGATGGCCAAGGAAGGCGGCTACGCATTGCTGCGCCTGCCCAGCGGTGAATTGCGCAAGGTACTGGACAGGTGTCGTGCCACGATCGGCGAATTGTCCGTGCCGGAACACCAGAATATCAAACTGGGCAAGGCCGGCAGGGCCAGGTACCTCGGCAGGCGTCCGCAGAGCCGTGGCGTTGCCATGAACCCGGTTGACCACCCCATGGGCGGCGGTGAAGGTAAGTCCTCCGGCGGCAGGCATCCATGTACGCCGTGGGGTCAGCCGACCAAGGGTCACAAGACCAGGAAGAACAAGAGAACCGATAAACTCATTGTAAAGAAGAGGAAATAATCATGCCCAGGTCCGTAAAAAAAGGTCCCTTTGTGGACGATCACTTGATGGAAAAGGTAAATCGTGCAATGCAGAACAACGACAAGCGCGTGATCAAGACCTGGTCGCGCAGGTCCACGGTTCTGCCCGAGTTCGTGGGTTTCACCTTTGCCGTGCACAATGGCAAAAAATTCCTGCCGGTTTACATCACTGAGGCCATGGTGGGACACAAACTGGGTGAGTTCGCACCGACCAGGACCTTCCGTAGCCATGCAGGCGGCAAGAAGGGCAAGGTAGGACGCAAGTAAGTGAGGCTGTGAGATGGGGAAACGTAAAAAGACAATGCAGGAGCGCAGGGGCGGCGAGAGCCAGTTCAATGCGGTCCAGGTAAAAACCAGGTATATCAGGATTGCCCCCCGCAAACTGCGGGTCGTGGCGGATGTTGTGCGCGGCATGCATGTGGGTGAGGCAATGACCATGCTTCAGTTCATGCCAAAGCGCGGTGCAAAGATCCTGTTGAAGACGTTGCGCAGCGCGGTTGCAGCGGCCGAGAACAAGGGCACGATTTCGATGGAGGCTGCGTACATCAGCAAGATCAGTGTTGATCAGGGGCCTGCGCTCAAGAGGTGGGTGCCCAGGGCCAGGGGTATGGCCAGCCCCATAAAGAAGTTTTTGAGTCATCTGACCGTGGAATTGTCGGACGAGTAAGGAGGAGACGTGGGCCAGAAGGTTAATCCAATAGGATTCAGGATTCCATACACCAGGACGTGGAGTTATCGCTGGTATGGCGAAAAGAATTATGCAAAGTGGTTGCATACGGACCTCAAAATCGAGGATTTCGTCAGGGATCACCTGATTGCTGCAGGCGTGTCCAAGGTGGAGATCGAAAGGACTGCCGACAAGGTCAAGGTAAATATTTACACTGCAAGGCCCGGCCTGGCGATTGGCAAGAAAGGCGCCGGGATCGAGGCGTTGAACAAGGAACTGATCAAACTGACGCAGTCCCAGGTAGTGGCCACGATCCACGAAGTCCGCAAGCCGGAAACGGATGCAAAACTGGTGTCCGAGGTGGTGGCCCAGCAAATCGTACGGCGTGTATCCTTCCGCAGGGCCATGAAAAAGGCGGTCAGGCAGGCCATGAAATTTGGTGTCAAGGGCATCAAGATCAAGTGCTCGGGCAGGCTGGGCGGTGCGGAAATGGCCAGGACCGAGTGGTACAGGGAAGGCCAGGTGCCCCTGCATACGCTGAGGGCTGATATCGACTATGGTGTCACCGTTGCCAAGACAACATACGGCACCATAGGGGTAAAGGTCTGGATATACAAGGAAGAGGCGAAACCCGGAAAAAAAGGACGCAAGTGAGGTGAACCATGCTTCAGCCTAAACGCACGAAATACCGCAAAACCCAGAAGGGGAAAAACAGGGGCAAGGCATACAGGGGCAGTGAAGTCAGTTTCGGTGACTACGGCCTGGTGTCCCTGGAACGCGGTTGGATGACGGCACGCCAGATCGAGGCCGCCCGTGTCACGATCAACCGTACGGCCAAAAGGGGCGGCAAATTGTGGATCCGGGTGTTCCCGGACAAACCCTTGACCAAGAAACCCCTTGAAACCAGGATGGGTAAGGGCAAGGGCTCGGTCGAGGAATGGGTGGCCGTGATCAAACCCGGTCGCGTGTTGTACGAGATTGCCGGCGTGGATGAAAAAGTGGCCTATGAGGCGTTCAGGATTGCCGGTCATAAATTGCCGTTCAAGACCATTGTTGTAAAGCGGGGTGAATTGAAATGAAGCCTTTAGGTATGGAAGAAATCCGGGCATTTGCCACGGAAGACTTGGTGGCGCGTTTGCGGTTGCTGAAGAAAGAACTGTTTGAGATCCGGATGAACCTGGCCGTGGGCCAGAACTCCAGGGTGGCGGATATCAAGGCGATCAAAAAAGGGATCGCCCGGATTATGACGGTATTGAACCAGAGAAGGAATGAAAATGTCTGAAGTCAAGGAAACAACGTACCGCAATAAAAGGCAGATGGTCGGCGTAGTAGTCAGCAAGGTCGGGGACAAGACCGTGGGCGTCAAGGTGGAACGCCTGAAAAAGCATCCGCGGTACAAAAAATACATCAAGCAGTCCAGGAAATTTATAGCCCACGACAAGGATAATGCGTCCGGTATCGGGGACAAGGTTTTGATTGTTGAATCCAGGCCGCTTTCCGCCAGTAAACGGTGGCGCGTGGCCAGGATCGTGGAACGGTCGGTTGAAAACATCGAGGGGTAACAAATGATACAGCAGCAGAGTTCCTTGAAGGTTGCAGACAATTCGGGTGCAAAGGTACTGTCCGTGATACGTGTGCTGGGGGGCTCTACCAGGCGGTATGGTTACCCCGGTGACATTGTCGTGGCCAGTGTCAAAGAGGCGCTCCCCAGGGCCAAGGTGAAAAAGGGCGACATCGTCAAGGCGGTGATCGTGCGTACCAAGCATGCAGTGCGTCGGGCTGATGGTTCCTACATCAAGTTTGACGACAACAGCGCAGTAGTGGTCAACGCCCAGAGGGAGCCCGTGGGGACCCGCGTATTTGGTCCTGTGGCCAGGGAATTGCGGGCCAGGCATTTCATGAAGATATTGTCTCTGGCACCTGAGGTTTTGTGAGGTTTCGTGATGCGTAAGATTCGCAAAGGTGATACGGTAATTATCCGCCGTGGTAAGGATAAGGGCAAGACCGGTACGGTTTTGCACGTCGTGGATGAAGGCAGCCGGGTAATCGTTGAAGGATTGAACCTGGTCACCAAGCACCAGAAACGGACCAGCGAAAAGGTAAAGGGCGGTATCCAGTCCGTACCGGCCCCTCTGCCGATCAACGCGGTTTCCCTGGTCAGCAAACAGGACGGCAAACCCGTGCGGGTCCATTTTGAAATCAGGGAAGAAAGCGGCCACAAGCGCAAGGTGAGGGTTGCGGCCAGGACCGGCGAGGTTTTTGATTAATAAGGAGCGGCCATGGACGAAAAGCAATATACGCCGAGACTGAAGGAAAAATACAAGAAGGAAATAATCCCCGGGTTGATGGAGAAATTTGCATACAGGAATATCAACCAGGTGCCGAAACTGGTCAAGATCAGTTTGAATATGGGGCTGGGCGAGGCCATAAACAACCCGAAACTGCTGGAGTCTGCCGTGGAAGAGATGAAGGTAATCTCCGGGCAGAAACCTGTGATCACCAGGGCACGCAAGTCGATTGCCAGTTTCAAGGTCCGTGCGGGCAACGCAATAGGCTGTACGGTTACGGTCAGGGGCGACCGGGCATACGAATTGCTGGATCGCCTGATAACGTTGGCGTTGCCGAGGGTCAGGGACTTCAAGGGTGTGTCGCGTAAGGGTTTTGATGGTCGCGGCAACTACACCATGGGGATCAAGGAACAGATCATCTTCCCCGAGGTCGATTACGACAAGGTGGAGAAGATCCACGGTATGAATATTACCATCGTTACCAGTGCAAGGACTGATGAGGAGGCATTCGAACTGTTGAAACGTTTCGATATGCCTTTCAGGAGGAGGTAGAAGTGGCCAAGACGTCACAGATCATGAAGAGCCGCAGGAAACCAAAATTCAAGGTACGCCATCGCAATCGTTGCGCGATCTGCGGCAGGTCCCGCGGTTATATGCGGAAATTTGACATGTGCAGGATTTGTTTCAGGAAACTGGCGTTGGAGGGGAAGATCCCCGGTGTAATCAAGGCAAGCTGGTAGGAGCTAATCATGATGACCGACCCTATAGCAGATATGCTGACGCGTATCAGGAACGGTGCAATGGCTGGGCATAAAAAGGTCGAGGTACCGGCGTCCAATTTGAAAAAGTCCCTTGCGGAGATTTTGAAAGACCAGGGATACATCGAGGATTTCTCGGTGATCCAGGATAAGCGCCAGGGGCTGATAGTTGTTTATTTGAAGTATTCCGCACCCAGAAAGAATGTTATTACCGGGTTAAAGCGGATCAGCAAGCCGGGCAGGCGGGTTTACGTAAACAAGGACAATATACCAAAGGTCCTTAACGGCATGGGTATTGCCATAATCTCGACGTCGAAAGGCCTGCTCACGGACCACCAGGCCCGTGCAGCCGGTGTCGGCGGCGAGGTAATCTGTCATGTCTGGTGAGGAGGTGAAAGGTGTCGAGGATCGGTAAACTGCCAATAGATATTCCGAAGGGTGTCAAACTTGACATACAGGGCTCGAATGTATCCGTTAGTGGACCCCTGGGCAACATGCAGATGCAGATCAAGGGCGTGGACCTGGTCAGGGAAGGCGACACCCTGAAGGTCGTTCCGATCGAATCGGAACCCAACTGGAAGGCCAATTGGGGGCTGATGCGTAGCCTGTTGAACAACATGGTGGTCGGAGTCAGCAAGGGATTCAAGAAAGTCCTGGTGATAGAGGGCCGCGAGTACAGCGTGAAAGCGGACCCCAAGGGACTCGTGTTGAACCTGGGATTCAGCCATCCGGTGGAATATCCTTTGCCTGCCACGGTGAAGGCCGAGGTGGAGGAAAGGGCCAAGAAAATCACCCTGGTTAGTCCGGACAAGCAGTTGCTGGGCCAGGTGGCGGCCGAAATAAAGGCGTACAGACCCCCGGAGCCCTACAAGGGCAAGGGAATCCGGTTCGAGGGTGAAACCATCATACGGAAGGTCGGCAAGAAGGCAGCCGGGAAATAGGAGGCAAGGTGGAAATCAGGATTTCAAAAAAGCGTGGTCTGGCCAGGAGCAAGAGAAAGGTCAGGATCAGGAAGCGTATCAGTGGGACTGCACAGCGTCCCAGGCTTGCTATATTTCGTTCCCACAAGCATTTCTTTGCCCAGGTGATCGATGACGTTGCCGGGCATACCCTGGTGGCGGCATCCACACTGACCCCGGGCATCCAGGAAGCCATTGCCGGAAAAAAGAAATCGGAAAAGGCTGCAATCCTGGGTGAATTCCTGGGTGGACAATGCAAGGAAAAAGGTATAAAATCCGTAGTCTTTGACCGGGGCGGATTTAAGTTTCATGGACGTGTCAAGGCCTTTGCCGACGGTGCAAGGAAGGCTGGTTTGGAGTTTTAGGAGGCTTAAGTGCAAAAGGACGTAATATCCCCTGAAGAGGAAACCGAAGAATTTGTGGACAAGATGGTGCACCTGAACAGGGTTGCCAAGGTCGTCAAGGGTGGTCGCAGGTTTTCCTTTTCAGCACTCGTAGTTGTTGGAAACGAGGCCGGCCTGGTTGGCTTCGGCGTAGGCAAGGCCAGGGAAGTGCCTGAGGCGATTCGTAAGGCTACCGAGCGTGCCAAGAAAAACATGATCCAGGTGCCTTTGACCGGTTCGACCATACCCCACCAGGTTATTGGGCGGTATGGCGCCGGAACGGTGCTGTTGAAGCCTGCACGTCCCGGGACCGGCGTGATTGCCGGCGGGCCGGTGAGGGCCGTACTCGAGGTTGCCGGTATCAAGGACGTGCTGACCAAGTGCATCGGCTCCAGGACGCCTACTAATGCGGTCAGGGCCACGATTGAAGGCCTGCGGTCCCTCGTATCCAAGGACATGATCGAAAAACGTCTGGGCAGGGAGGTGACAGCATGAATGAACTTGCAAACCTGATTCGCATACCAGGGGCCAGGCATTCGAACATCCGCAAGGGCAGGGGCTATGCTTCCGGCAAGGGCCTTACCGGCGGTCGCGGTACAAAGGGCTACGGCGCCAGGTCCGGCAGCAAGAAACGCCCCGGGTTTGAGGGCGGCCAGATGCCCATGCAAAGGGTCCTGCGTAAATTTGGATTTCGTTCACTGAATCACAAATATTTTGCAGTGGTAAACGTGGAGCAGTTGAATCGCTTTGAGGACGGGACCGTGGTGGATGTCCAGACCATGCTGGAAACGCGGCTGGTCAGAAAACTCGGCTATGGTATAAAAATCCTCGGCAAAGGCGATTTGAAGCGTAAACTCAAGGTTGTGGCCCATGAATTCAGCAAATCCGCCATAAAAAAGATCCAGGATGCAGGCGGCGAGGCTGTCAGGGTCATGGAACAGGAGGTATAGGCAGTGGCGCTGGGTAGTCTGAGCGGTTTAGGAAAGGTCCCTGAATTACGGCGTCGCTTGCTGTACACCCTGGTGATGCTGGCGATCTATCGACTGGGCATCTTTATCAGCGTGCCCGGTGTGGACCGCACCATCCTGATGCAGTACATGAAATTCGGCGGCGGTGGTTTTTTCGGCTTGTTTGACATGTTTTCCGGGGGCGCGGTCCGTCAGCTTTCGGTGTTTGCACTGGGGGTGATGCCTTATATCAGTGCCGAGATCATTCTCGAACTGTTGGCCTCGGTTGTTCCCAGCCTGGACAGGCTGAAAAAGGAACAGGGCGGGGGCATGCAGAAATTCAACCAGTATGCCCGTTACCTGACCATTGCCTTGTGCCTGATCCAGGGTACGGGCGTGGCGTTGTGGCTGGAAAGCCTGAACGCCCAGGCCGGCACCGAGGGCGTGATCCGCACGACCGGTTTTATTTTCCGCTTCGTGACGATCATGTCCCTGACCAGCGGTGCCATGCTGTTGATGTGGATGGGCGAACGTATCACCGAACGCGGTGTGGGTAACGGCATATCACTGATCATCTTTGCCGGTATCGTGGCCAGGATCCCCCAGGCACTGGGCCAGACCATGTCCTTGTCCAGTTTCGAGGGCGGACGCCTGCAACCATTGACCCTGTTGATCATCCTGTTGATCATCCTTGCGGTGATTATCGTAATCGTGTTCTTTGAGAGCGCCCAGCGCAGGATACCGGTGCAGTATGCCAAAAAGGTGGTCGGACGCAAGATATACGAGGGCCGTACCACGTACCTGCCGCTAAAGGTGAATACCTCCGGCGTGATTCCGCCGATCTTCGCCTCATCCGTGCTGATGTTCCCGTCCATGCTGGGTAACCTGTTCCCCGGGGCGGCCTGGGTGCAGTGGATACAACGTGTGCTTGTGCCAGGACACATGTTCTATAACTTCCTGTACGTCATAATGATTATCTTCTTCTGCTTCTTCTATACCGCGGTTACGTTCAACCCGTTTGACGTGGCCGATAACCTGAAGAAGGGTGGGGGATTCGTGCCGGGCATCCGGGCGGGCAAGGCCACTGCCGAGTACATTGACAAGGTCTTGTCCCGCATAACATTCGGCGGTGCCATATACGTGGCTGCCGTGTGCGTGTTGCCCACGTTCCTGCAAACCCAGTTCGGCGTGCCGTTTTATTTCGGCGGCACCAGCCTGCTGATCGTTGTGGGGGTTGCCATGGATACGGCCAGCCAGATCGAGGCCCACCTGATAACCCAGAGTTACGATGGATTTTCCATTGGCGGTGGACCAAAGGTCAGGTCCAGGAGGTCCAGTTGATGTTACGGATAATCATGTTGGGCCCGCCTGGTGCGGGAAAGGGCACGCAGGCCAAGCGCATGGCCCAAAAATTTGGGATTCCGCACATATCCACGGGCGATATGTTGCGTGCAGCGGTCCGCGAGGGCACGCCCCTGGGGCTGAAGGCCCAGGAATACATGAATGCAGGCGGCCTGGTCCCGGATGACGTGATCATAGGCCTGGTTCGGGAACGTCTGGCGCAAAAGGACTGCGAAAAGGGCTTTTTGTTGGATGGCTTCCCCAGGACCGTGGCGCAGGCCGAGGCAGTGGATGAGGCCGGTATTGCCATAGACCACGTGATTGAACTGGCTGTACCGGATGATGACGTGGTGGTCCGGCTGACTGGCCGCAGGATATGCCCGAATTGCGGTGCCCTGTACCACGTGACCCTGTCACCTCCGAAACAGGCAGGTGTGTGTGACAAGTGTGGCACTGCCCTGATCACCAGGGATGACGATAAAGAGGAAACGGTCCGTAACCGGCTGCGCGTATATCACCAGTCAACGGCCCCGCTGGTGGCCTTTTACGAGGCCAAGGGGCTGCTGAGGCGGGTGGATGCGACCGGTTCGGTGGACGATGTGTTCAAGGGGATACTCGATATTACAGGTGAGGCTTAATGGCAAAGGAAGAGGCCATAGAGGTTGAAGGTGAGGTACTGGAGGCATTACCGAATGCCATGTTCAAGGTCCGTCTGGCAAACGGGCATGAGGTCCTTGCCCACGTGGCCGGGAAGATGCGCATGCATTTTATCCGGATTTTGCCGGGTGACCGTGTAAAGATGGAGTTGTCCCCGTATGATTTGACCCGTGGCCGGATCACTTACAGGATCCGCACGTAGGAGGCGCTATGAAGGTCAGAGCTTCAGTAAAAAAGATTTGCCCGAAATGCAAGGTAATCAAACGCAAAGGTGTTGTCAGGGTGATCTGTGTGAACCCCAGGCACAAACAACGTCAGGGATGAGGTGACAAATGGCTCGTATCGCAGGAATTGACCTGCCAAGGGAAAAACGGATCGATATCGCACTGCGAAGTATCTATGGGATCGGTCCGCACATTGCAAAGGAAGTGCTGCAAAAGGCCCAGGTCGAGGCAAGCAAACGGACGAAGGACCTTACCGAGGAGGAAGTTGCCAGGATCCGTGGCGTGATCGACCGTGAATACAGGGTGGAAGGTGATCTGCGCAAGCTGGTCCAGCAGAATATCAAGCGCCTGATGGACATCGGAACCTATCGTGGTCTGCGGCATCGTCGCGGTCTGCCCGTACATGGCCAGAGGACGCATACCAATGCCAGGACCCGCAAGGGACCGAAAGGCACGGCAATAAAGAAAAAGAAGATCGCAGGCAAGTAACTGGAGGACTTAAAGAATGGCAAGGCGACAAAGGACTTCGAAGAAGAAGTTCAGGGAGGTGCCCAGTGGTATCGCGCATATCAGGGCGACCTTTAACAATACGGTGATTACGATTACGGACCCCCAAGGCAACGTGCTGTCCTGGGCCACACCCGGGGCAAAGGGCTTTAAGGGCTCCAAGAAGAGCACCCCTTTTGCCGCTCAGATCGCGGCCCAGGAGGCTGCCAGGCGCGTAATCCACGATTATGCGATGCGCACGATAGCAGTTTACATAAAAGGCCCGGGGTCAGGCAGGGAAACCGCTGTGCGTGCCTTGCAGCATGCCGGTTTGAAGATCACGGTAATCAAGGATATAACGCCGGTGCCTCATAACGGCTGCCGGCCCAGGAAGAGGAGACGGGTGTAGATATGGCCAGATATACCGATGGAGTTTGCAAACTTTGCAGAAGGGAAGGCGCCAAACTGTATTTGAAAGGCGAGCGTTGCTATACGGAAAAATGTGCGTTTGCCAGGCGGCCTTATGCGCCGGGTGAACACGGGCAGGGGCGCAGGAAACCTACGGAGTATGCGTTCCAGCTGCGTGAGAAACAGAAAATCAGGCGTGCTTATGGCCTGTTGGAAAAGCAGTTTGCACTGTATTTCGACCGTGCCGACAGGATGAAGGGGCTGACCGGTGAAAACCTGTTGATCCTGCTGGAGCGGCGGTTGGATAATGCCGTTTACAGGGCTGGGTTTGCGGTGAGCAGGCGGGACGCCAGGCAACTGGTCAGGCATGGTCACGTGCTGGTCAATGGCAAGAAAACCAACATCCCGTCCCTGCTGGTACGCGAAAAGGATGTAATCGAGATCAAGGCCAAGGGTTCCAAGCGGGTCGGTGCGGCAGTGGAATTATCAAAGAGCCGGCAGGCCGTAAAATGGCTGAGCGTGGATGCGGATAATTTGAAGGCCACGGTGAATGCAATGCCAGCACGTGATGACATCGATTTGGATTTCAACGAACAGTTGGTCGTGGAACTTTATTCCAAGTAATTGTAAGGAGGGCGGCTGATGTACAGAAACTGGGTGGAGCTGGTAAAGCCCAAGAGTGTGGAAATTGTTAAGGAAACGCCTTCTTACGGGAAATTCAATATCGAACCCCTGGAGCGGGGGTTTGGTACCACGGTGGGGAATGCCCTGCGCAGGGTGTTGCTGTCTTCGATCCGCGGGGCTGCGGTTACTGCGATTCGGGTCGAGGGGGCTGACCACGAAAAGGCTCAGCACGAATTCCAGAGCATACCGGGCGTGGTGGAGGATGTGTCCGAGATCGTCCTCAACCTGAAGCAACTGGTATTGCGCATGGAGGGTGAGGAGCCGCGTGTGATCAGTGTGCATGCAAAGGGGCCTGGTACGGTGACCGGTAAGGACATCGAGCATGGTTCCGAGGTGCAAGTGGTCAGTGAGGATACCGTGATTGCGACCCTCAACAAGAACGCGGAACTGCACATGGAGATGATTGTAAAGAAGGGCTTTGGGTACAGGCCGGCCTTGAAGAACAAGGACGAGGACGCACCGGTTGATCAGATCGCAATCGATTCGATCTTTACGCCGATCCGCAAGGTGAATTACGTGGTCACGAATGCCAGGGTGGGGCAGGAGACGGATTATGACCGCCTGGTCATGGAGGTATGGACCAATGGTGCGATCCAGCCTTCGGATGCGATAGGCCTGGCGGCCAAGATTGTCAAAGAATACATGCAAATATTCATCAACTTCGATGATTCGGCATTTGATCGCTTTTCAAAGCCCGTGGAGCGTCACGAGGAGAGCGAGGAACCCATTTCCTATAGTGGAAACGAGAACCTGTACAAGGAGATCGAGGAATTGGACCTGTCCGTACGTGCGCGTAACTGCCTGACCGCTGCCGGGATAAAAATGGTTGGTGACCTGGTCCAGATGAGCGAACAGGAACTGTTGAAAACCAAGAATTTTGGTCGCAAATCATACAAGGAAATCAAGGAATTGCTCAGTGATATGGGCCTGTCCCTGGGTATGAAACTGCACGGGTGGGACAGAAACAAAAAACCGCCTCGTGTAGAGGAGGAGGAAGAACAATGAGGCATCGTAATAAACTGATGAAATTGAACAAGGACGCTGCACACCGCAGGGCCATGTTGCGAAACCTGTTGACCGGTTTGTTCGAGAACGGTGCAATCATTACAACCAGGCCCAAGGCCAAGCTGGTTAAGAAATGGGCGGACAGACTGGTGATATGGGGCAAGCGTGGGGATTTGCATTCCAGGCGTCTGGCCGCACGTTTTTTGTTTGGCAAGGAGGCGCTTCAGCGGTTGTTTGATGAATGGGCTCCTGCGCTGAACGACAGGGATTCCGGGTTTACCAGGACCGTAAATTACAAGGTACGCCGTGGTGACGGTGCCCAGTTGACGTTGATCCACCTGATCGGCGCTATCAATGAGGAACTGGAGCCTGTCGAGGAGTCCGGGGAAGAAGAACTCGAGTCCGAAGAAGAATAAGCCTTTCCAACTTAACCTGTTTCAAGGTTTACAGAATTTAAAAATTTTAGCGTGTAGCCTGTTATCGGGCCAGTGTGTGGTTTTGTAATTAATCCTGAAACAAGCACGAAATGCAAAAATTGTGAAAAAAAATCCGCGTTGTTTCGATTATTTATACGATTGACTTTGGCCTTGTAAGGGGTTACGCTTTATGACGAATTGTGGTGCAAACGCTTTAAACCAGGAGGACAGGTACCAGCAAGATGGAAGAAAAGGAACTCCAAAATCGACCTCAGGATGTGCCGACGCCCAGGCAACTGTTGGATCTGATACTAAAGACCGCCTGGGAAAAAAGGGGATACGATACGGTGGTACTGGAGGCAGGCCAGGTTATCGGATACACGGATTTTATGGTGATAATGACCGGGCGGTCCCAGCGTCATGTGACAGCGATCGCACAGTGGGTGATCAGGGAACTGCGCAAGCAGGGTATTCGTCCACTGGGCAGCGAGGGTGTGAATATCGGCAGGTGGGTGGTGTTGGATTACGATACGGTGGTGGTGCACATCTTTTTGTCGGAGTTGAGGGCGTTGTACGACCTGGAGGGACTGTGGTCGGACAGCCCGAAGGTGGACATCCAGGAACCGCCGTGGGTTCGGGAATTCGGCACGGAAGACCTAGACATGGACGAAGACTTGGAGGATTTAGAGGATTTTTAGACAGCCTTTGGCAACTGATTTTGCCCGCTACTTGCTTGTCGTGCGGTGCTGAAATACATAATCAAAACAGTGAGTTGTGTGATAAGTGCCTGTCGGATATCGAGGTGAATGTTGCGTCGTGCAGGTATTGCGGCAGGCCGTGGACCGAGGGGACAACTTGTGGTGAATGCCGCAGACAGCGGCCTGTCTATGCCAGGCTGGTTACGCCTTTTGTGTATGGCGGTACGATTCGTGAGATGATTTTGGGCCTGAAGTACTCCGGCAGGACGGATTATCTGCCTTTTTTTGCGCGTTCCATGGTGTGGATGTTGGCCCACAGGGATATGTTGTCGTTTGATATGGTGGTGCCGGTGCCTTCAACATTCAAGCAATTCAGGCGTCGGGGTTACAATCCGCCCGGGCTGCTGGTACACGAGATTGCACGAATGCTGGGTGTACCAGAGGAACACCACATACTGGTGGCCAGGCCAGGCGCAGGGCAAAAGGGGAAGGGCAGGGCAGAGCGGCTTGAATCCAGGAAACAGGCCTTTTTTGTGCGTCCGGGCTGGATGCTGGAAGGCGAGGATGTGTTGCTGGTAGATGATGTGGTAACCACGGGGGCTACTGTTCAGGCGTGTGCCGAGTTATTAAAAGGGGCAGGGGCCGGGAAGGTGTATGTGGCAGCCGTGGCTCGCAGTGACGGGGGGTAAGGCCGTTGGCCGTGTGGATCGTAATGGAGACGAAAGCCGTGGAGCGCAGGCGTCCGCGAGGATGTTGATTTGATGGCAAATTCAGGGCGGGTCTGGGGCCCGCCCCTACGAATATTGTGTAAATTCAGTCTGTTATGACACAAGACAAATTGTGCGTTGGGTAACATAACGACTTTGTAACATCCTCGTCCGCGCCTGCTTGTAACCCAGGCGGTTCGCCTGGTTTTTCGGTGGCCGTGGCAGGGGACGGGAATGGGGAAGTGTAAGCGCTTTTGGCCTTTGGTGCCACCCGTCACACTGGCGGGACCCGGCAGAACCTGAAAAATGAGTTTTGGGCTGGATGGTACCAGGTATCCGATTATGCCGACATAATGGCATCTATCAGGGCATCCCATTGTTTTTTAGACAGGTCTCTGGCAAGGCCAGGCGTAATTATACCGCCGTCCTGCATGACTTGTGCCCTTTGGGCGGCAAAGAAATCCACCAGTTTGTTGCGAAATGCCTCTGCCAACCGGTCAAAACTTTTGTTAGGGATCAGCGAGATTGTGGCATTATCGGGTTTTTCAGGTTGAATGCGTACGATCCAGAGGTATGCCGGATCCATGGTCGTCAGAAGTTCCGGATGCCTTAATATCAAGGTGTTTACGTCAACAATCCTGCCCGCTATTGGGCTGGCAAACCGCAAAGATTTATCCTGGAATTGCAGGTCGATAAGTGGCGATCCAGGTGCCACGGTTTGACCTTGTGATGCGGAACTCACCCGGTCAACCTTGCCAATCAGCCGAAGCATCAGTTTATCTGGACCTGTTAGTATTGCCTGTTGTGTTTTTTCCAGTCGCAGATGATTTTTGCTGTAGTAAATCCGTTTTTCATCCTGCTCCTGGATCTGTTCTGCCAGCCTGGAGCCAAACAAAAGTCTGGTTACCTGGACCAGCGATAATATGGGCAGTGCAACAGTGTACCATGCAATGGTAACCAGACCGACCACAACGCTGACCACATAGCCTGCGAACCATTTTGGAATAACCCAAAGCCAATCCATTCGTTTCATCTCATCACCTCTTACATAAAAGAGAACATGCAGGAGCCGATACCGGTTCCCGTTGTCTAACAGGGATGCAATGTCCGTGCCAGGTGATAAATGACCCGGAATTGCCAATCCAACTCCTTGATCTCCAAGGGTTTTACCGAGGCCAACCGGTGATCTGGATCAATGCTTTGTGGTTTTTTACAACGGTCATGTGTGGCGATTTGCTACACATATCAGGGGATCACGGACTTTGTGGTGCTGACGTCCCAATACTTATTTACGATTCAGGGTATATATTAAATGCATATGGGTGGCGAGGTCCTGTGGGGC
>WGCQ01000049.1 GCA_015493765.1 Deltaproteobacteria bacterium | reverse complement strand
GGGGAAGAAGACCGTGCATGATTCGTAGGGACGGGTTCTAAACCCGCCCGGGTTCAATATCACAAAAACGAAAACGCAGGATTTTCATGTGTGACCACGCATAATCTTGTGTACACGGCCAACGGCCACGGTCACGGTCACGGCCACGGAATACGGATATTAAACGACCCGGTTGGGGTAAAAATTTGGAATTTTTGCAGGATTAGAGCCGGAAAACCCCATCTTACCGTTGATTCTTGGGGTAATTTGATTTTCTGTCTCTAAAAATTGTCTTTATTTTCAATCATTTGCCTACATCGAAGTCGGCTCTTCCTCAAGCCCCAAATTATCTGTCAAATTTGGGATAATTTTGGCGGGAAACGAAAAAAATCCTTGACAAAATCCAAAATCCCTGTTTCTATTGATATAGAACGCGATCCGTGCCGGGTTTTGGAGGCTGCATGTCGAAGTTTTGCAGACATTGTAGGCTGGATTTTGAACCTTCGATGGAATCATGTCCCCAGTGCGGCACACCACTTACACTCAAAAACGATAGCATTTTCCAGGGGCGTTACCGCATAGTCAGGTTGCTGACGGAAACCTCCCTCTCCCAGATATACATGGCCAAGGACGAGGCCATGAATGACAGGTTCGTTGTGCTGAAGGTCTTGTTCAAGGATGATGACGACAAGGATGCGCCTAAAACATCTACCCACAGGGAGCAGCAGATCGCGGCCAAAGTGTCGCATCCCAACCTGGTCACCATATACGAAATCGGCTTGACGGACACGGGTGAACACTACCTGGCCATGGAATACCTGCAGGGCTATACCCTGGCGGAGGTAATCAAACTGGAAGGCCGCATGGAATTTATCAAGGCGGCCACGATCATGTCCCAGATATGCGATGCGCTGGGTGCAATCCACAAGGCCGGCTTTATTCACAAGGACCTGAAACCATCCAACATCATGCTGGTTGATTACGGCAGGGGCGGCCGGGATTTCGTGAAACTGCTGGATTTTGGCATTGCCCAGCCGTTGCATCCTACGGAACTGGACCTGCAAACTATCCAGGGCCTTGCCGGTACACCGAGCAACATGAGCCCGGAGCAAACCAGGAAGCCCTTTGTGGGCATACCTTCCGATATTTACTCCGCAGGTACGGTCATGTACGAAATGCTGACCGGAAGGCCGCCTTTTGAGCGAATTCACGGGTCAGTGGTCGATGCCCAGCGCAGTTATACCCCGGAATCCATGCGCTTATTGGGCCTGGCGGATCTGCCCGTGGCCGTGGACGACCTGGTGTTGCAGATGTTGTCCAAGTCCGAGGAAATGCGACCGGCAAACTGCAACGAGGTCAAGGTACGGATCGAACGGGCACTGAGTCCATGGCGCAGGCCGCCGGATAGTCTGCACGCCGGCGACACATCGGGAACGCCCGTCACAATACCGATCCTGGAATCCATGGACTTCAACGTCCATCCTGCGGAGCTCAAACGCATGGTGCAAACCATTCCTCAACAGGAAGGTCAGCAGGCTGCGGTATGGGAGGTGTACGGCGTGTCAGGGATCGGCAAAACCAGGTTTATGCACAATCTGGAACGTGCTGTACAGGATGGGACTGGTATGGATACGTACATCTTTCCCTTCCTGGGGGGCGACTATCCCTTGGAGGTGCTGCGGACCCTGGTCTCTGGTCTGGTTGACCAAAAATCACCGGGCCTTGACGATATGCGGGATGCCCTGTTGGACACATTGAAAAAGACACCGATCATCAGGCCGGAGGAACTGGTCAGGCGTATCACCGAACTCCTGTTTGACCCGGAAAAACTGTTGATGCTTCAGGGACTGCGTGCGAACATCCTGGAAAACCTGATCTTTGCAACGGTATATGACCTGCTTGATGCATATTCCAGGCTGCGTCCCGTGTGCCTGTGTTTTGACGACCTGGACCGTTACCATGACATGTTCGGACGCTTCATAGCGTTTTTGCAGTCAAAGGCCGCTGAGGCTTACGTCCCCATTTCCATTATTACGTTTCACGGGCTATCCGATGACGACGATAACCGGCCAGGTAAACCGCCCAAAAAGGCGGTGGATGGGGTGCGGCGTGTCGTGCTCAAACCCCTGCCCATGAACCGCATGCAGTCATACCTGGACACGCTGTTTCCCAAACCCCTGCAACCTTCGGCCAGGCGCAAACTGGCGGAATTATCCGAAGGCCGTCCAGGGATTGCGGTTGAATATTGCCGGTATATTACCAGTACCCAGGGGTTTACCGAGAGCAATGGAAAGATCGGCTTTGTAAACGAGGCAATGCTTAACGAGGTACCACCGACCATAGAGGCGATGTACGAAAAGCGGTTGGAACTCATGCAAAAGGACGGCGATACGGGTATTCAGGCCGTGGAATTGTTACAACGGATCGCCCTGGCCGAACCATACATAACCGACACAGCCCTGTCCAGGATCCTGGAAACAGAGGGCCGGCTGGACCTGCAATCCGGGATGGCAAGGCTGTTGGATTACCTTGTGCTACGGGGCTACGTGATGCGCGGGTCCAAGTCAAACCCCGGAATCCTGCGCCTGGCCCATCCACTGTCAGGGACCGTCCTTCGGCATGCTGCCATAAGGAAGCCCCGGGTACAGATGCTCATGTCCGTGGCGTATGTCATGGAAACCAGTTTCACGTACAACACACCGGATTACTATAAAAGGCTGGCCTTTTTATACGAACAGGCGGGCTACATCAGCAAGGCGGTTGATTTTCATGTGCTTTTGGGCAGGCAATTCTATTCAGATTTTGCCTTTGCCATGGCAGCCGAGCATTTTCGTACTGCCCGTGGCATGATGCGGAAGGCTGGCATGACGGATACGCCTAAATGGCGCCTGGTGTGCAGGGAACTGGGCCGGACGCTGGCGGATATGGGTGATTACGAGGAGGCCATTAAGGCGTACGACCTGGAAATTACCCCGCAGCAGGTAAACAAGGCCACACCCAATGAGCTCAGCGAATTATTCGAAATCACCAGGTTGCTGGTGGAGACACGCGATGAAAAGCGTTCGGCGTTGATACTGCGTCACATGACCAGGCGCTGTGAGCAGACCCAGGCGAACCTGATGGCCTCGACTTGTCACCTGATGAATGCCAGGATGTATAACTGGCATGGTCATGCGAACAAGGCCGAAAAGGAACTGAAAAAGGCACAGGAACTGCTGGAGGGCTACGAAATCACGCCTGTGCACTGGGAACTGGCCCTTTCACGCGCCGAATTGGAGATGTATCGATTAAACTACGATTTTGCCGCCAAGATATTGAACAAGGCATTAAATCACCTCGGGGCGCCGGGTATGTATGCCATGGAGTCCCGGGCGCTTTTCTACCTGGGCGCAGTATACCTGGACCAGGGTCGATTGGACCAGGCGGAGGATGTATTCGGCAAGGGTTACAACCTGTCCTCGAAATACGGGTTCCGGAAGGGCATGGCCAGGCACAGGATAAACCTGGCTGCTGTACAAACCTTCAAGGGTATGTTTGACGCCGCGGAAAAGGGTGTCATGGATGCACTACACCTCAATGAAAAAGGCATAGGTGACCCATTGATGAATGCATCTGCATACATTACCCTGTCATACCTGTATTGCCTGTGGGGGAAACCCGATGAGGCGGAACGCAATATCCACCTGTCCATAAAGGTATCCCGGAAATACGGCTATGCAAAGGGCAAGGCCATCAGCCTGATGAACCGTGCCATACTGCGGGGCATGCAAAGACGCTGGGAGGATGCGCAAAGGGACCTCGATGAAGCGCTGGATTTGTTTGCCCGCATGAATGATGGCAAAGGGGCGGACTTGAACCCGCTGGACAGGCCGGAGGTGGACTATGTAAAGGCCGGGCTGCTGTGGCACGATGGTAAAAAAGCGGCTGCCATGGAGATGCTGGACCAGGCATTTACCGAATTCCTGGACCTGAACCGCAAGGTGGAGGCGACACGCGTGCGCCGGACAAAGGAGCGCATAGACAAGGGTATGGGTATTTTTACTTTATTATAGGAGGTTTTTATGAGTAGTTACCCGATTCAACAGAGTGTGGGCAGGCAGGGGGCAACCATTACAGGTCCGGACGGCCTGAAACTGATCCTCCCTGCCATGTCCTGGCCTGACGTGGTGGACGTGGAGATCGCGGGTCCCCTGTTCAAGGTGGATTACCTGCCAGGGATTGTACCGGTCAGTTACACGTACATCATCTATCCCCAGGGGCACAGCATGGCCGTCCGGGGCACGATCTATTTGCCATTTTATGGGTCCTGGGAAGGGGACCGCAGCAATTTGCGGGTGTACAGGTCCAATGACGCAGGTGGCATAGATCCGGATTTATGGGAACCACTGCCCGTGATGGACAACGGCGACCCCGGGATCCTGGGAGGGACGTTCCTTTACCTGGGCGCCTTTTTCATTGGTCGCAAGTACACCTGATTCAGTGGCCGGCCAATTGGTCAAGGCGGTCCAGGAAGTACCGTGAGGCCTGTTTAAAGGATTTCTCACGCAACACCGTGCGTCCGTGCTCGGTAATCCTGAAGTCGGCAGGCGTGGCATAGAACGCGACATCCGCGCGGACCCCTTCGCCCGGGCCATTGACCTCGCATCCTATTACGGCCACGACCCAGTGTGGCGGGCCCTTTTGCACAATTGGCCGGGCCTGTTCAGCCAGGGCCTGTACGTCAAACTTGGCCCTGGCACATACAGGGCATGCCAACAGCATCGGTCCCCTCGGACGCAATCCCAAGGCCTGAAGCACCATCATGCCCACGCGTACCTGGCGCTCCGGCGATTGAGCCAGGCTGACCCGTAGCGTGTCGCCGATACCCTGCTGTAGCAAGGGGGCAAGCCCGGCAACGGAAAACACCACGGCCCTTTCATCCGCGCCCGCATGTGTCACGCCCAGGTGCAGGGGATAAGGCCAGGTCACAGCGGCCTGCCGGTTTGCCATGATCACCTGGATAGGGTCCGGGGATTTGAAGGACAGGACAATGTCATCAAAACCCAAACCGGTCAGTGTGTCCACATACCTGGCCGCCACGTCGAGCATCCTTTTGACCATGGCATCCGTGTCAGGCCCCGGCGGACCCATTGACCCCGAGTTTACACCCACCCGTATCGGGATGCCGCGGTCCCGTGCAATGGCAGTAATCGTCCGTAACGCTTGCCTGGGCATATTACCCGGGTTCAGTCGCAACTTGTCCGCGACCTTGGCTGCCCGGATAGCGACGTCAGGGTCGATGTGACAGTCCGCGATCAGGGGGACGGGCGATTGGGCGCGAATCGTACGAAAGGCACGAACGGACTGCCGGTCGGGAACGGATACGCGTACCAGTTGGGCACCTGCGGCAGCCATGGAACGGACCTGTTGCAGGGTTGCATCCACGTCAGTGGTCCTACATGATGTCATGCCCTGCAGGACCACGCCGGCGTCACCGCCGATTTGTACGCCTCCTGCATTGACGAAACGTGAGGAACCCATGTCAGCCGCCCAGGATGATCACGAGGGTGCCAAGGAGCAGGGTGTACAGGCCGAACCAGTAAAGGCGCCCATGTTTCAACAATGACATCACGACCTGCAGGGCCACCAGGCCGGTCACAAGTGCTGCGACAAAGCCGGTTGCGAGGATCAGGAAGGGTTCCGGGCTGCCCTTGGACTTTAGCAGTTCCAGCAGGAAGGCGCCGACCACCGTGGGCACGAACAGCAGGAAGGAAAACGTTCCAGCATCCTCCGGGCTCAGACCTGCATGCAGCCCGGCAGTGATCGTGGACCCCGAACGGGAGATGCCGCGCAGGATCCCCAGGCACTGGGCAAACCCCACGACCAGCACGGTTTTCCAGTTCAGCGGCCTGCGCCTGCGTTTGCGGCTGAGTGGAATTGACAGCAAAATGAAGCCGTTGATGACCATGTTTACGCCCACGAAGACCACGGAGTCGGACAGGTTTTCGAGCCTGTTGCCCCACAGCACGCCCACTATGCCTGACGGGATGGCACTTAACAGGATCAAACCGGCCAGGCGCAATCCCTCCCTGCTTTCATCGGCCTGTTCGGTATTGCGCAACACAGGCCAAGCCAGGCCTTTCAGGACCTTCAGCACCGGTTTGTAAAAAAAGAGCAGCACAGCCACCAGGGTGGCCATGTGAAGGTACAGGTCGAACAGTGTGCTGGAGCCGGTAAATCCCATGTAGTGTTCCGCCAGCCTGAGGTGGCCCGAACTGGATACGGGTAAAAACTCGGTGGCACCTTGTATTATGCCCAATAGCGCGGATTCGATAGGTGTCATCAAAAACCTTTCATAAAGTTAAAATCCATGATTATACGTTCATCAAGGCCAATTGAATATACAACTTTTTCCGTAAAAACCAAGGGGTAAGGCAAAGCCCGGATTACCTGACTAAAATCGGCAGTCGGGTGCTGAAATGCGCGCAGATATAGGTGAAATCCTGTAGCGTTGGTCGCCACCACGAGCCACACTGTCAACGGCCACGGGCTTTTGGCGTCGCGTTTCGGGACGCAGCCTTCGGCTGCTGAAGGACGGCCCTGCACGCCTTCGGGAAGGCTCCCGTTGTAACCGGAACCCACGGCCACGGCCACGGTCAACGGACTCGGCCACGGGCGGGCGGGACGCCCGCGAAACAGGCAGGCGAAGCCGAGGGTGTTGAAAAGTGCCTCCCTGGGATCGCTGGCTTCCAGCCGGCATTCTTAAATGGCTTTAAAATCAAAATGTTACAAAACGCTCGAGATCTCAGATTTGCTTCGAAACCAATCAAATCAACACCCTCTTATAGAAGAGGGTTGTCAAGCCCCCTGTAATAATTTTTTGCGTTTTTCTTAAACTACTATAGAAACCTCCATTTTTCCCTTTTTGGCCAGGGGTTAAACAACTTCCGCGGTCGGAGGGTGTCAATGGCTGCGCAGCAGC
>WGCQ01000048.1 GCA_015493765.1 Deltaproteobacteria bacterium | reverse complement strand
TTTTTCACAATCCTTTGTCCAGCCCTTCAGGCAACATTCGGGTTTCAGGTTGCACACGCAACTTTCACACGCACAGTTGCCACAACCTGGTACATCCTCGGATGCCTCGCAACCATCGGAAACGTCTTTACAGACACCTGAAACACACCTTTTTCCGTCAGGACATGAGCCATGGGGACACAATCCGCCGCAGCCGTCGGGATAACCACCACATTGAACGGAATAACTACACGAGGGTTCGCAATCCGGTGACGGCCGACAAAACCCCTTTGAGGAACATTGCCAGCCTTCGGGACAGTCCGTATCCGCAGCACATTTTGACGTGCATACGTTTTTGCCGTCCTTGCCCACGGGCATGCAGTAGCCAGCCAGGCACTGTCCGTCGGTCAGGCAGGGGTTGCCAATATCCGGTGCAATCCCCTTTATGCAACCACCCTTGTGGCAGTATGTGCCCGGACCGCAACCACCACAGAAGGCCCCGCAACTGTCCAGTCCGCACTGCAATTCATCGCACCCAGCCATCCCGTTCACGGTGCATTGCGGACATTTTTGACCAGAGGGAAGATGGTCACAGGCCACCACACAGGTTCGGTCCCATTTCTCAGTACAGCATTTGGGCCATTGCTTGCATACGTAGTTTTCACACTTGCAGCCATCGCACCCTGGGTCATCCCGTTCAAGGCATCCCTTGTCTATGGGTTTGCAATGGCCCGTGCCGTCGCAATACTGGCCGGGTTTGCAAGTACCACACAGGTTTCCGCACTGATCGAAGCCGCACTCCCGCGAATCGCAGTGTGGCTGGTCACACAGGTGTTTGATCGTCGTGTCCTCGATACACCTGCCGTCTTCGCATTTGTAGGGGCCGCCAGGCATACCGCAGCTTCCCCGGCGCACTTTTGTCCCGTCCTCCAGGCAATGTGCATAACCATACTTTCCAACGCACCACCGTTGCCCGGGATTACATGCCAAAGGACCGCATACCCCGCATGGCCCCTTGCTGTGCCCGCTCTTACAGAGGTCATCCAAATAACAGGTTTGCCCAGCAGGACAATCGTTCATGTCCCTGCATTCCTGGCAAAACCCTCCAATACAAGCCAGGGCATCGGGACAATCACCGGCTGTTTTGCATGTGATCTGTGTACAATAGTGCTGGGAGGTGCAGCGCATAACTTTGCTGGGGCAATCGGAATCTTTCAGGCATGGAACGCACCGTCCCGTTGATGTATCGCATTTGTAAGGACTGCAATCGGCATCCGAAGTGCACTTCGCCCTTACGCATTTATGAAAGAAGGGCTGGGCCTGGGGTGAATCCCCGGAACTCAAACAATGCTGTCCCTTCGGGCAATCATTGTCATCCCTGCATTGGGCACATTTCGATACATCGCCCGAGTTTATACAATAGGGTTTGTTTTCGGGGCAATCTTTGTTGGTCAGGCAAAAATCATTATTGGGCCCCGTGACTTCACTGGTGTCAGAATGCGAGATATCGGAAATCGTATCTGCATCCACATTGGGGCCCATGACGTCACCCCTGTCAGGATGCGGGATATCGGATATTATGTCTGCATCCACAAAAGACTTGACTTCCGCGTTCCTGGCATCCGTTTCCCATGCATCCCGAACGTGGTTCCCGGGAGGAAAAGAATTCGTGCAGCCCATCAGCATCAACATTGATGCCAAGGCCGCCAACAATGGATTGATTTTTCTCATCCATTCACCCCTTCCGGCCTGTGAAGAGTCGCTAACGGAATAATCCTTCCCCACCTCCTTTCCAGGCGGAGGTGCTTTGGGTAAAGGCTCAGAGTTTACCCCCCCGCAGACAAGGGCTGTGATCACGAAAGTAAGATTTGTAGGGTTTGAAAAAATTTGACATAAAAACCTCTTAAACACACATCTATCCTCTTTTAAAACATAGCATCTTTGCGGGTTTTGTCAAATTGACGGAGGCCGGATAGGAAAATCAAGATACGTGTTTGTCCCCCCACCAAATTATGATGTGTCTCCCCCCATTCAAATGGCAGGTCCGTGGCATACAGTCTGACTAATTTGGATACCTTGTGTTGTTTGGCATCCATGCCCCGTCCAATGGGTTTACCGGTTTTGGGGGCCACCTTCCTGGCGAAATGTACAAGTTCGACAATCCCCAGTTGTTTCAAATATGACCAGGTGTGCGAAGAGGTTTCCCATCCCGCTACTCGCCTGAATCGTGCTTGATTTGCTGGGCATATTCGCTCATTTTTGGGGAACCCTTGGCAGACATCTTGCCATCGAGTGCCACGGATTTTATTTCTTAATACACGGCCAGCCGGACTCCAATATGGTAAATCCACTGCTGTGTGAATAATGGGTTATGAGCCAACCCTTTCTGAAATCAATAAAATCTTTCTTTTCATTAAATTGTTTATCAAAGTAATCCTCTAATGCTCGGATGACACCTCTTTGGTTATTCCAACCACTTGTTATGCTCTTATCCTTTCGATGAACAAACAAACTCAGGTTGGTGTCGTGAAAAAAGACGATTGCCTTTTCAGAAAGAAATGGGAACCAGTGTTGGATCTCTTGCACCGTATGCTCATATATGTGACTGGTATCTATGAAAAGAATGTCAATCATAGGATTGATATTTCGGGCTTTGCACCATTCCTTGAATTCTCTTGCAAACGCTATGTCGTCCTTCTGAATGAAATGCCAGTCCCCATACTGGCATACGCCGGAACAATCATTGATGTCCACACTGACAAAATTGGATTTGCATAACCTTGCCACACGTTCAAACACGAACGTGGATTTACCGTATGACACCCCAAGTTCTACAATCAATTTTGGTTTAATACTCAAGGACTTGATAAAAAGAGTTTCAAGATGGTCACTGATTTCCGTTCTCTTCAATGACTTCTTCTTTACTTCATTTAACTCCTTCGATTCTGTTTCGATATAGTTCGGTTCATTTCCTTCCACCCTGTCTACCACGGCATTGTAAGTCCGAGTGATCAGGTACATAGCACCTATCTTGGGTCTTTTAATTGCCTTTTTTAACCTTGGGTCTTTTACTACCTTGGCCACATTTGCCATGTTCTTGAAAAATTGCATTACTACTCCTTCAACGGCTATATATCAAAATTTACTATATCGAAAAGTAACGGTTTGTCAATTACCATGTGTTCCCCCAAATTACCTGACTAAATTCGGAAGTCGTACGCCGCAAGCGGCTAACCTACTTTGTCGTTTGCAGCCATGTATGCTTAATGTGGCTCTACCACACCTGCGCTCAAATGGGCTTAACTCCGCGTATTTGAACCACTTTCGGCGTACTTTGTCCTCAAAGTTGACAGGTAATTTGGGTTTGTAGTGTCTGTCTTGCTCTCGACATCAGGTGTGTCTAAGACTACAATAATCCACATGAAGCCTGGATGGAAAAATCTGACATTGTATTACGTTGAAGGACGAACGCTTAATGGGAAAATCCGGCATTTTCATCCTGATGCCTTGCTGATGGTAAGGACTGAAGAGGACGAAGACCTGGTAATCCCGCCTGAAACCATTGCATTTGTCGGATTCAAGGAACCGGATATTGTTCCGGATAAACCCCCGTCCGAACGCCTTAAACAGATGAAAATCCATTTTGTTAATGGAAGGGTCCTTAATGTGCTTGTGGAAATCAAGAAACTCGAGGAGCAACCCGGTTGTTTCGTTTATCCTGTGACTGAAGGCGGATTGTTTGCAGGATACTATTTTTATCACCATGCCGTATCGGCTTACGAGGAAATAGAGCCAATAGGTAATATGTTGGCCAGGGAACACGGGGAACTGGAAAAGGAAATTCAGAAGGCCCTGGAGGTACAAGAGGAGGTAAGGGACAAAAAAGTCGGTGATTATCTGACCGGTAAACACCTGGTTGACGCCAAGGTATTGGAAAAGGCGTTGAGGGAACAGGGGATACAGACAAAAGGCAAACAGCGGGTAAGGCTGGGGGAGGTATTGGTTGAGGCAGGTCTTGCCACCAAACAGGAAATAGATGAGGCATTACGGGCACAGAAACGTGACAGGAATAAGCGCCTGGGTGAGATACTGGTGGAAATGGGAGTGGTAACCGAGGATGAGCTGATGCAGGTGCTGGCGGCAAAATTCCATATTGATTATATTGACTTGGACACGGTGGAACTGGACCCGAATTGGGACGAATACCTGCCGAGGGAAATGTGTCTGAAATACCAAATCCTGCCTGTCCGGGCCGAGGGGGATTCGATCATTATTGCGATTGCGGACCCCTTGGCCTTTGAGGCAGTGGATATGCTGCGTTTTTTCACGCAGAAAAAGATTAAACAGGTTCTGGTGGCGCCTTCCAAGTTAAACAAAATACTGGAGAATTTTAAGGATGAAGACACGCCTGAAGCCCAGGCTACGCTTAACGAACTCCTGCAGGAATTAATGGAAACACGGCCCGAAGACGAGGAAGAGGAGGAAGAGGACACCCCTGTTGTAGATATTTCATCCGGTGCCTCCGGCGTAGTAAAGGTCGTCAATTATATCCTGCTTGAAGCGATCAGGATGGGTGCATCCGATATTCACATTGAACCGAATGGCAAGGAAAGGAACCTGGTTATCAGGTTGAGGATCGATGGACGATGCTCTGTTGTATGGCGACTGCCGCCAACAGTAAGAAATCAGTTGGTGTCGCGTTTGAAAATCATGGCAAACCTGGATATATCCGAGAAACGAAAACCCCAGGATGGCAAAATCAGATTGAAGACCAGGGATGGCAAAATTGATCTCAGGGTGGCGACAATACCGGTTGCAAGTGGTGATGAGGACGTGGTCATTCGTGTGCTGTCGTCGGGGAAACCCTTGCCATTGGAGGTCGTTGGGCTACAGGGGGAGGACAAAGAGCGGATGCTTGGGCTCCTGGAACACACTTATGGGATCATCCTGGTGGTCGGTCCTACGGGGTCGGGCAAAACGACAACCTTGCATTCCCTGTTGCACTTGCTGAATACGGAGGACCGCAAAATATGGACGGCCGAGGACCCGGTTGAGATTGTACAGCCAGGTTTGCGGCAGGTACAAATAAATAACAAGGTAGGTCTGACATTTGCCTCTGCACTGAGGTCATTTTTGAGGTCGGACCCGGACATCATCATGGTGGGTGAGATGCGTGACCATGAGACCGTTGAAATCGCCATCCAGGCATCGTTGACCGGTCACCTGGTTTTGTCCACGCTGCATACGAATAGTGCGGCTGAAACGCTTTCCCGGCTTTTGGAAATGGGTGTTGAGGCATTTACATTTTCCGATGCCCTGCTTGGTGTGGTGGCCCAAAGGCTGGTCAGGCGGCTGTGTGACCATTGCAAACAAAAGGTAAAGGCCACCACTGATGAATTTGATTATGTGAAATCCGTGGCAGGTGAAGATGTCTTGGCTGAATACGTTGACAATAATGGGGACTTGTGGCTGTACAAGCCCAAAGGCTGCAATAAGTGCAGAAATACGGGCTACAAGGGAAGGATTGGTGTATTTGAGGTACTGGTTGCTGACGAGCAAATCAAGCGGGCAGTAAGGCAAAACAAGTCGGCCCAGGAAATCAAGCAAATGGCAATTGAGGGTGGAATGCACACCTTGAAAGAGGATGGCGTAATAAAAGTGTTGCAGGGGGTAACAGACCTGCTGGAATTGGGAGCCGTGGTGGGCACCTGACCAAAGGATACGCGGAACTACTAATCAATATACGCCTGCATCCAAACAGGCTTAACTCCTCGTATCTGAACCACTTGCCGCACCCTTTGTCCTCAAATTTGTCCGGTAATTTGGGTGATATCACTTGACATGGAATGAAAAAACTGTACATTTTAGCCGGTTACCGCGGGAGTGGCGGAACTGGTAGACGCGCTGGACTTAGGATCCAGTGGCTTTGCCGTGGGGGTTCGATTCCCCCCTCTCGCACGGCTTGTTTTGAAGGGATAACATGGAAGCAAACAAGATTGAAACGCGGGTTAATGACCTGGGTAATATGAAAAAGGAATTGGTAATTAACATACCTGCTGATGAGGTAGGCAAGCACCGGGAAAAGGTGCTTGGGGCCATGGCCGTACGCCTGAATATAAAGGGCTTTCGCAAGGGTAAGGTGCCTAAGGATATTGCCGAAAAATACCTTTCGGTGGCAGTCGAAGAGCAGGTGATGCTGGATATGATACACGAAAGTATGAGTGATGCCCTGGAACAAAACGGGCTCGATGCCAAGGCCCTGAGGGGTATGAATTTTTATCTGAATCCGATTAGCGATGACGGTTCGCTGGAATACAAAATATGGGTGACCCTGTTTCCCGAAGTGGACCCCGAAAAATACATGGGAATCGAGGTCTCGGTGGACGAACCCAGGCAGGTGACCGACCAGGATGTGGATGCTCGCATCGAGGAACTGCGCAAGGAGGCGCTGGAGCCACGCGAAAAGGATGGGGCTGTAGAGGTCGGTGACCTGGTGAATATCACGTACAGCAGGTATGAGGAGGGCCAGGACACGCCTGTGCTGGCGGATTTTAGTACCGCCTTGAGGATCGAGGAGGATAAGGGGCTGCTGATTGAAGGGCTGAAAGAGGCCATGATTGGCCTGAAGAAAGGCGAGGAGTTTGATGTGACGGGTCCCAGTATCCTGGGACAGGACCGCAAGGTTTACAGGATTAAGGGTAAGGTGGACAAGGTGTCGTCCCTGGTGGTACCTGAATTGACGGATGAACTGGCGCACAAATTCGGGTCCGATAGTGTGGATACCTGGAAAGAGAACGTCCGAAAATCCCTGAAAGCCGAAGCCGAAAAGGAACAGCGTGAACGTATAGAGGCCGAAATCAGGAAAAAAATAGTGGAAATGGTGTCTTGGGAGGATGACAGGGCCATACTGCAGGAGACAATCGGTGATACAAGCGGAAATGACGCGGTATATGACTACTTCTTTAGTAAGGTGGAGGAAACGGTCAAACCCATCAAGGAAAACCTGGTACTCGATGCCATTGGGATAAAGGAAGGTATAGAGGTCACCGAGGATGACCTGGACAGCGAATTACAAGGGATTGCTGCACGTACCGGCCAGCCGGTACCCTATATCAGGGCCCAGTATCGCGAACAGATTGAAAACGGCACCATGGCGCATGATATACTCAGGAAAAAGGCGATGGACATGCTGGTGCGCTATGCAAATGTCATAACGACAACGGGCGATGCAAAAGGTCAACAGAAGGATGCACCATCGCAGGCACCCGATGGGGTGGATGGTGCGGACAGCCCGGATAACAAGGCCGATAAACAGGAAGGTGACCAATGAGTTGGTGGATACCAACGGTAATAGAAACCACCAGGGGCGGTGAGCGCGAGTGGTCCGTGTTCTCGCGGTTAATGAAGGACAGGATCATATTCATCGGTTATCCCATCGTGGATGAGGTGGCCAGCGTGATCATCGCCCAATTGTTGTTCCTGGAATCCGAAGACCCGGCATCGGACATCTTTTTGTACATTAACTCCCCGGGTGGCTATGTACACGCTGGCATGGCGATCTATGACACCATCCAGTACATCCGTAGCCCCGTGTCCACAATATGTCTGGGACAGGCATCCAGTATGGCGGCCCTGTTGATGGCTGCGGGTACTAAAGGCAAGCGTTTTGCCTTGCCCCATTCCAGGTTTTTGTTACACCAGCCCTTGGGCTCATTTTCCGGGCCGGCCCTGGACATCGACATTCAGGCCAAGGAAATTCTGTTTTTGAAACGTCAGATCAATGAAATTCTGAGCCTTCATACCGGAAAATCCATTGAAGACATTGCAAAGGATACGGAAAGAAATTTCTATATGGGTCCCCAGCAGGCACTGGAATACGGGTTGATTGACCAGGTAATCAGCAGGCCGCAACAGGCCCGAAAAGCCTGATTTCAGACTAATCATCAAAGACGAAAATTTGTGGTTTACCCGAAAAACGGATGTTTTACCGTGGACCGAGAGCGAGGCCGTTGGCCGAGACCGTGGACCGAGACCGTGGACCGAGACCGTTGGCCGAGTGGGGCCGGCATCCTGCCGGCCTTTTCCGTGGCCGTGGCAGTGTGCTCCCGGTTACGACGGAAGTTTCCCGCAAGGCCCGCAGGGCCGTCCCGCAGCATCCGCAGGCTGCGTCCCGATACCAGAGGCCCGAAGCCAGAATTCAGTAACCGAGGCCGTTGACCGAAACCGAGGCCGTTGACCGAGACCGTGACCGTGGCCGTGTGATCCCGGTGAAAACGAAAGCCGTGGAGCGCAGGCCGCCGGCCTGCTTGTACCGAGGGCGTCCCGCCCGCCTTTGGTTGACCGAGTCCGTGACCGTTGGCCGAGACCGAGGCCGTTGACCGAGACCGAGGCCGTTGGCCGTGGTGGACCGCCCATGCTTGCAAAATACAGGTCCAGGGTTTAAATATGTGAGGGACGTTAGTGGAGCAAGCCATGAGAGCCGTAATTCAACGTGTGAAACAGGCGTGGGTTCAAGTTGACGGACAGGAAGTGGCAGGTATTGGCCATGGATTGCTGGTATTCATAGGAATCGGTGAAAAGGATAACGAACAGGCAATCGCCTATATCGTGGATAAAACCGTAAACCTGAGAATATTCGAGGACCAGGCAGGAAAAATGAACCTCTCTGTCCTTGATGTGGAGGGCGAAATATTGCTGGTCAGCCAGTTTACCCTGTACGGCGATGTACGCAGGGGCAGGCGTCCTTCGTTTTCACACGCCATGGCACCGCAACAGGCCCGCATGATGTTCGACAGGGTGGAACAAGCATTCAGGAATGCCTACCCGCGTTGCAAGACCGGCCAATTCCAGGCCATGATGGACGTAGGGCTGGTCAATGACGGACCAGTAACAATCCTCCTGGACAGCGACAAGACTTTTTAAGCATCGTTAAAATTAGCGATCCAGCAACAGATGCAGATACAGGGCTACGGCGGTATGCAGCCTGTTTTCCGCTTCATCAAAGATCACAGACCTGGTATGGTCTGCGACCTCGCTGGTTACCTCCTGGTCCCGGTGTGCTGGCAGGCAATGCATGAATACCGCATCATCCTTTGCCCGCTCAAACAGCCGAAGGTTTACCTGAAACGGCTTAAACGCGGCCATACGTTCCTGTTTCTGGGATTCGTCGCCCATGCTGACCCACACGTCCGTATAGACACAATCAGCACCTTGCACGGCTTCCTCCGGGTCGTGAAAGACCTTGAGTGTACCTGCGTTTTGTTCAACAAATTCAAGCACATCCCCTGCCGGCTGGTACCCCTCGGGTGTGGCAATCCGCACTTCCATGCCCAGGATCGCACCGCCGATGGCCAGGGATGCGGCCATGTTATTTGCCCCGTCACCGACAAAAGTCAATACCAGGCCCTCCAGGTCGCCCTTTTTTTCCTTTAACGTCATAAGGTCAGCCAGGACCTGTGCAGGATGAAACCGGTCCGAAAGGGCGTTTATTACGGGCACTGAACCGTGACGGGCCAACGCCTCCAGGTTTTTGTGGTCAAATACCCTGGCTGTTATCAGGTCCACATACCTTGACAGGACCCTGGCCGTGTCCTCTATGCTTTCGCCCCTGCCCAGTTGTGTATCCCTGGGACTTAAATAGATCGCATGAGCACCCAGTCGGAATGCCGCGGCCTCCAGAGAAACCCTGGTTCGTGTGGACGGTTTTTCAAATATCATGCCTATTGTCCGTCCCTTCAATGCGTCGTGGTATATTGAAGGGTCAGCCTTGTATTCCAAGGCCAGGTTCAACAGGTGTAAAAGTTCCTCCCGTGAGAAATCTTTTAGTGTCAAGAAATCCTTCTTTGACATGTCGCCTCCTTCATTTGTGGCACACCACATGCCCAAATCAAACTTTAGGCAGTTTGTGGTGATTGTCAATATCCACCAGGGCAATAGGGATGAAATACCAGGCCAGCAGAGTGTGTTGGTTTGATGGATTTAGTGGTGAATCCGGAAATTGTGTGTTTTGCAATGCCTTGAAACACAAAGAGAATTCAAGATGCCGGCTGGAAGCCGGCGATCCCAGGGAGGACTTTATACACCCTCGAGGCCGCCTGCGCTCCACAGATTTCGTTTTCACCGGGATCACACGGTCCCGGCCACGGACAACGGTCAACGGCCACGGCCACGGTCTCGGTCAACGGCCACGGGCGGGCGCCAGGACGCAGGGCGGGCTAACGCATGGGCCCTCCCCCGCCGGCACGCCGAGCCAAATTCAGGTCCGGGGACAGACCTGTTCCACCACCAAAGGTCTGTGGGGTTAAACCCCGCGCGCGCTGTTTGACCACCGCGGTCGCCC
>WGCQ01000047.1 GCA_015493765.1 Deltaproteobacteria bacterium | reverse complement strand
GAGGATGATTCGATAATTTTGGTGTCCTGATCGCACCCGCAATCACCACCGAGTTTCGACCCCATAACGGACCCCACGGCCACGGCCTCGGTCAACGGCCACGGTCAACGGCCACTGAACTCTGGCTTCGGGTCTCGGGACGCAGCCTTCGGCTGCTGTGGGGCGGCCCTGCGGGCCTTCGGGAAGGCTCCCGTAGTAACCGGAAACCTCGGCCACGGTCAACGGTCACGGTCTCGGCCACGGAATTCTGGCTTCGGGTTTCGGGTCTCGGGACGCAGCCTGCGGCTGCTTCGGGAAGGCTCCAGTTGCAACCGGAACCCCCGGCCACGGCCAACGGCCACGGCCACGGCCACGGAAATTACTGGGCTGGGGCAGGCCCGGTGCACTGGCAGGTCTTTAATGCATCCAAGGCGGCCTGTTTTACATCCTGGTCCGGGTCGGTGTCAGCCCGTTTTTGCAAAAACGGACACGCCGGCTTACCGAGTTTTGTAAACTCGCTAATCGCTGTCATGCGAATCGATGGGTCAGGGTTATCGATTACCTTTTTCAGGACTTCAATCTTTTGTGGCTGGGCCAGCCTGGACAATTGGGAACGAGCCAAAAGGGTACGACGGAAGTCCCCTGACGTGAAATCCGCAATCACCTGCTGAATCGTAAGTTTTGATGGGTCCTGCGTTTTTGTTATCTGTTTGTTGACACAGGATATTGTAAATAGCAGGGCCAGCATGGCAAAAAACCACCTCATTTGCCACCTCCCAGCGCTTGTTTCGCCTGTGCAGCCACATCCGCATCCGGGTCCTTTTGGAGCCCTTCCATAACCTTTTTCACTTGCGGGTCTTTTAAAAATGCCTTGAGCCCCTGGATTGCCATCATCCTGGTGGCAGGATTCTTTTCCTTGCTCATTCTTAGTAGTACCCGCTTTCTTTCCTGCGGCTTCAGTTTGGAAATCTCCTTGCGGGCCTGTAATTTTTGTTTAAAATCACCTGATGTGAGCATTTTTATGATCTGGTCGCCCTTCAGGTCTTTTGCAGGTGCCTGCGTAATTTCACGTGCCTCTTCCCTGCTGCGTTCCCACCACACGTAACTGCCGTACGCCAATGCAGCCACCAATACCACCAGGACACTGATAACGATTTCCTTGGTTCTTTTCATATCTATTTTCCCTGTATCTTCCGGAGTAACTTCCTGGCCTCGGCCTTTTCCTCCTTGTTTTCCGGTATCATGTCCGGTTCAAAGGGGGCATTGATTATATACTTCAGGTGCTTGATTGCCTCGGCCTTTTTGTCCTGATTTAGCAGCACTTTTGCGTAGAACAACTGGTCAACCAGGTGCTCAGGGCCATTTTTCACTGCCTTGCCCAGCAACTCCAGGGCCTTTTTTTTGCTGCCGCCCGCAATGCCGGGCACCTTGAAATACACCCAGCCCAGCACACCATATGCACCGTAGTGCCGAAACGAAGGCTTCAGTTTAATTACGGTGTTCAGTTCCTTCTTCATGAAGGGCACCAGGTACAAACTCTGCATAATCCCCTTGGCCTCACCGTATTTACCGTATGCAACACCCAGCCAGTAATGGCATGCCGGCTCCTTGGGTGCCACCTGGATACACATCTTGCCAAATTCGATGCCGTTATTGAATATTTTGACCTTTTTGTCCTTGTCCTTTGTGTGGGTACCGATCCAGTAGTACGCCTTGGATATCTTCCAGTACCCCTCAACCAGGTTGGGATTGACCGCAAGCGCCTTCTGGTACTCCTGGATTGCCTTCATGGCCATACCGGGCTTTGCGCGTTGCGCAAACAGGGCATCACCGCGCTTGATAAATGCAGCCGTATCGGCCCACGCAACAACAGACCACACGGCCATAACAACAGCAACTAAAATCCTGAAATGCCTCATGAAATACCTCCGAACCATGTTACAGAAACTTTAGCGAATAAGTATCCAAAACGCAAGTGGATTTTATTGGCCCCAAATTACCCGACTAAATTAGGGAGTCAGGTAATTTGGGCGTGGCTAAACCATTTGACTTGTGCCGAAGGATTTTATATCATCACCATGGTCTAAACCTGACCACACTTTTTGGAGGATGATTAATGTCTAAAGTCTATCGTGACGTTTTGTTGTCAGCCGCGGGCAGTATCATGTTTTTATTGTGGTTTTCCGGGTGCGGTGGTGCCACCCCGCCGGGCAGGGATATCATAACCGAAATACCGATTATCATCCATGACAGCGGGACATCCGAGACCAACGCGGACACGGAGGTGTCGGATGCATCAGACATATTCGGTGCAACGGATTCCGGGCCCCGTGCAGGTCGGTTGGGATGGCCGTGTAACGAAAATGACGAATGCCAGAGCGGTATATGCGTGGAAACCGCGGACGGCAAGAAGTGCACCGAGATGTGCATGGAAAGTTGCCCGGCCGGTTGGGCCTGCAGGCAGGTGAACTGGGCGGGTGATGACATGTTTATATGTGTGCCCAGGTTCTTGACCTTGTGCGACCCGTGCAAGTCGCCTGACGACTGTAACCCCCCATTGAGTGCAGGAGGGGCCGGCTGTATAAACAAGGGCGCTGAAGGGAGTTTTTGCGGGGGCGACTGTTCGACCAGCGACTGTCCCGTGGGGTACCTGTGCGAGGAGGTAAACCTGCCGGGCGGGGCAAAAAAACAGTGCGTGCCTGAATCCGGACAGTGCACGTGCAGCAAGCGGGCCATAACGAGGGAGGCCAGCACCCTGTGCTACGTGCAAAACGATCTCGGCAAGTGCATGGGCGAACGCAAGTGTACGGAAAATGGGCTCAGCGAGTGTGATGCCAGGACGCCCAAGCCGGAGGAATGTAATGATATTGATGACAACTGCAACGGCCAGACGGACGAGGGGCTGACCGACGTGCCGTGCGGTGTCACGAATGAATTCGGCACGTGCAAAGGTACGGGCAAATGCGTGGATGGAAAGGTGCTGGAGTGTTCGGCCAGGACACCGGAACCGGAAAAATGCGATGGAATCGACAATAACTGCAACGGCCAGACGGACGAGGGTGTCTGTTGCAAGGCCAAGACCTGCGCCGACCTGGGCAAGGAATGCGGCACCGGGTATGACGACGGATGCGGTGGCAAACTGGATTGCGGTGACTGCAGGGCCGACGAATTGTGCAACAATGGCAAGTGCGTAATAAAACACAAGTGTGGTAACGGGGCCTGCGAGCCCGAGGCCAACGAAAATTGCTGGTCGTGCCCCGAGGACTGCGGATGCAGCAACGGGGACGTGTGTTTTAACAATGCCTGCTGTACGCCGAAGACCTGCCTGGATATTGGCAAGGCCTGCGGACGCGGATACGACGATGGTTGCGGCAGCACCCTGGATTGTGGTGACTGCCCGGAGCACCAGGTGTGCAAGGACGGCACGTGCGTGGGCCAGGGCTTTTGCGGCGACGGCACATGTGACCCGACAATAAACGAAAACTGCTGGTCGTGCCCCGAGGACTGCGGGTGCAGCAAGGGGGAAGTGTGTTTTAACAATGCCTGCTGTACGCCGAAGACCTGCCTGGATATTGGCAAGGCCTGCGGACGTGGATACAAGGATGGATGCGGCAGCACCCTGGATTGTGGTGACTGCCCGGAGCACCAGGTGTGCAAGGACGGGAAATGTAGTGATGCGCCGTTTTGTGGCAACGGGAAATGCGAGGCAGAGCACAATGAGACATGCGTTACCTGCCCCCAGGACTGCGGCAAGGGGGACGGGTGTATTCCCGGCCAGACCAAGCCCATGGACTGCGGGGAGTGTCATACCCAGACGTGGACCTGTGATGCGCAGTGCAAGTGGGGCGCCACAGGGGACTGCACGCCTGTTGCCGATCAGACCGCCTGCACGGATGATGGTAATGTTTGCACAAACGATGTCTGTGTAAAGGGTACGTGTACACACCCAAGTGCAAACGAGGCCAAGGCATGCGATGGTGGCTTTTGTCATCAAGGCAAATGCCAGGCAGGGTGCAGTATCAATGGCGTGTTCTATGCTCATGGCACTGTAAACCCATCGAATCCCTGCCAGTATTGCGACGCGTCCAACGCCGATGCATGGAGCACGCAAAGTAATGGCTTCGCCTGTGGTGATGGACATGTCTGTGATTCCGGTGTTTGTAAATCCGGATGTTACATAAACGGGAGTTTCTACATGGTGGGTTTGGCAAATCCGTTAAACCCTTGCCAGTATTGCGACGCATCAAATACAGGGGCCTGGACCGACAAACAGGACGGTGTCTCCTGCGGTGGCAGCCAGGTGTGTATTTCCGGTGATTGTAAGGCGGGATGTTACATAGACAAAAAATATTACCAGTCAAAGGCGGACAATCCTGATAATCCATGTCAATACTGTGACCCGGCGAGTCCACTGGACTGGAGCAATAAGGCGGATGGTTTATCCTGCGACGACGGCAACCTGTGTAATGGCATATCCACATGCCAGTCCGGGACATGCAAGCAGACGACAAAACCTATAAAATGCGACAATCCGCCCACCTGCCACACGGCAACCGGTGCAAAGTGCAATGCGGAAACGGGAAAATGCAGTTATCCGAACCTGCCGGATGGAGCGTCCTGTGGCCCTAATGGTGCCATTTGCCATGCAGGGTTGTGCAGTGCTACCGGCTGTTATATCGGTGACAAGTATTACGATGCAGGCGCTGTAAATCCTGCAAATTCCTGTCAAAGTTGTCAGCCCTCTGTATCTGTAACGAAATGGTCACCGACCAACGAGGCCAAGGCTTGTGACGGCGGGTTCTGCCATGATGGGGCATGCACTCCAGGCTGCGGTATAGACGGGACATTTTATAGTGATGGCACCGGGAATCCGGCAAATGCCTGTCAATACTGTGATGCAAATCACGGCAGTCAATGGAGCAACAAAAGAAATGGCACGGACTGCGACGATGGAAACAAGTGTAATGGCATATCCACGTGCCAGTCCGGTAAGTGCACCCAGACAACGGGGCCCGTTACATGCAACAAGCCACCGACCTGCCACACGGCAACCGGTGCAACGTGCAATGCAAGTACGGGAACGTGCAGTTATCCTGCCGTATCGAACGGCACGAATTGCGACGACGGGAACAAATGCAATGGCATATCCACATGCCAATCCGGTAAATGTACCCAGACAACGGGGCCCGTCACATGCAACAAGCCACCGACCTGCCACACGGCAACCGGTGCAACGTGCAATGCAAGTACGGGAACGTGCAGTTATCCTGCCGTATCGAACGGCACGAATTGCGACGACGGGAACAAATGCAACGGTATATCCACGTGCCAATCTGGCACCTGTACCCAGACAACGGCACCGGTGACTTGCAACGCACCGCCCACCTGCCACACGGCAACCGGTGCCACATGTAATGCCACCACCGGCGCATGCTTCTATCCTGCCGTATCGAACGGCACGTCCTGTGATGATGGAAACAAGTGCAACGGTGTGTACACCTGCCAGTCCGGCACATGCAAGGAAACAACCAGCCCGGTGACATGTAACAATCCACCTACGTGCCACACGGAAACAGGGGCCACATGTAATACAAGTACTGGTGTATGCACCTACCCCAGCCTGCCCGATGGGACGTCATGCGGACCTAACGGTGCCCTTTGCCATGCAGGCACATGTAATTCCAGCGGCTGCTATATCGATGGACATTACTACGATGCAGACACCCAGAATCCCTTGAATCCTTGTGAAAGTTGTCAACCGAATTTGTCCACCACGAAGTGGTCACCTGCGAACGAGGCCGGCAACTGCTCGGGGACCTCGGGATTCTGCCATGATGGTAGTTGCCAGACCGGCTGTGGTATAGATGGAAAGTTTTACACATCCGGAACGCAGAACCCATCCAACGTATGCCAGTACTGCGACCCCAATAATGCCTCACACGGTGGTTTGGACTGGACAAACAGGGGTAACGGCACATCCTGCGACGACGGAAACAAGTGCAACGGTGTGTACACCTGCCAGTCCGGTACCTGCAGAGAAACCACCAGCCCGGTGACCTGTAACCATCCGCCCACTTGCCACACCGCAACCGGCGCAACCTGCGACACGAATACGGGCAATTGCATCTATCCAAATGAATCTAACGGCACTTCCTGCGACGACGGAAACAAGTGCAACGGTGTGTACACCTGCCAGTCCGGTACCTGCAAGGAAACCACCAGTCCGGTGACCTGTAATCATCCGCCCACTTGCCACACCGCAACCGGCGCAACCTGCGACACGAATACGGGCAATTGCATCTATCCAAATGAAGCTAACGGCACTTCCTGCGACGACGGAAACAAGTGCAACGG
>WGCQ01000046.1 GCA_015493765.1 Deltaproteobacteria bacterium | reverse complement strand
GCAGGGGTTTTTCGGTTCGTGGACGGACAGGTCGCGCGCCTTCCGCGGCAGCCCTTCAAGGGGTTCAGGGAAACGGCCGGGCTGTGCGCCCTGACCCATGACCTGGGCAAGGCAACACCGGAATTCCAGGCCTACCTGGCCGGCCAGGGCAATCCGGGCCCCAGGACCAGGCATTCCGGCCTGTCCGCCATGGTCACCATGGTTGTGGTGGACCAGGTACTGGCAGGCCTTGGTGTGTACCTGGACGAGCGTCGATTTGGGACCATGGCCGCCATGATGGTGGTTTCCAGACACCACGGTGACCTGAAGGACATGAAAGCCTGGTGGGACCAGGTTTACGAGGCCCGCGACGACCCGGTGATGGACCCAATTGCCAGGCTGGACGTGGATGGGATCCAGGCATGGCTGGGGGAAATGGGGTTTTTGGGCCTGCGGATCGCCGGATGGAGAAGTGTTTTCCATGACCTTGATGACTGGATTTGGGATTTCGATGAGTTCCTGGAACAATACACGAACCCGGTGAAGATTTTTACGGCCGTGGATCTGCTGTATTCCCTGCTGATTGGTGCGGACAAACTGGATGCCGCCTTGCAGGGCAGCAGGCCGCCCGTGCCCGGTAAACTGAAACCGGGCATGGTTGATGCTTACAAGGCCGCCATGTTCAAAGGCCCTGCCCAGGGGATCAATGCCCTGCGTAACCGGGCGGCCAGGCAAGTGGCGGACAACCTGGACCAGGCCCTCACATCTGGCAAGCGGCTGTTCACGCTGACCGCACCCACGGGCATTGGCAAGACCCTGATGGCCATGGACGCGGGATTTCGCGTGGCACAGGATACGGATGCGCCTGTGATCTATTGCCTGCCCTTTACCAGCATCATTGACCAGACCTTTGTCGTGGCAACCAGGGTACTGAAAAGCGCGGGTTTGGACCCTGAAAAGCAGGACCTGCTGCTGCGGCACCACTATTTGACGCCCATGACCTACCAGGCACGGGACAGCGAGGTCCTGGACCCGGACAAACAGGAGATCCTGGTGGAGGCGTGGGAATCCAGGGTAGTGATAACAACATTCGTGCAATTGTTCGATACCCTGTTTTCAGGACGCAACCGGGCCATGAAGAAATTGCTGAAAATACCGGGCGCCATGGTGATCCTGGACGAGGTACAGGGCATACCCAGGGGATTCTGGGACCTGGTCAGGGCTGTTATAAAGGAGTGGTCAGCCACCTATGGCACCAGGTTTTTGTTGATGACAGCCACCCAGCCGGGCATTTTGCGCAGAAAGGACCCGGAGGTTCATGAATTGCTGCCCGATTTCCAGGAATATTTCAATGCACTTTCCAGGGTGGACCTGCATTTACACATGGACAGCACCATTCAGATCGCGGACCTGGCCGAGCAGGTGATGAGGGATGTAAATGCCGGGCACCGCAGGGTCATGGCCATTGTCAACACGGTAACGGATTCGTTGGAATTGCATAATGAGATCAAGGGATTACTGGGGGAACAAAAGATCCCGTTATATTACCTGTCCAGCAATATCATCCCTATTGAACGGGAAGCGCGGATCGAGGACCTGAAAGCGGCCAATGAATGGGTGCTGATAACCACCCAGGTGGTGGAGGCCGGCGTGGACCTGTCGGCCCGGGTGGTGCACCGGGACTTTGCGCCCGTGGATTCCATTGTACAGGCCGCTGGCAGGTGTAACAGGAACAATGAATACGGGCGAGGTCAGGTGCATGTATGGCGGGTGAAGCGTGAAACAGCGCGCAAGGAATCCTCGCAAATGGTGTACGATTCCACCCTGCTGGACGCGGCCAGGCATGCAATAGCGGGACATGGCAATCCGATTCGAGATACGGATTTCGCAATAATTGTGGACCAGTATTTTAAGGACCTGGACAAACGAGGGGCAGAAAGGGAAACTCTGGGCCTGTTGAAACAAATGAGATTCGAGGATGCGGGGAAAACAGCCAGGTTGATCGAAAACGTGCAGGCAAACCAGTATTTCGTGATAATGGATACGGATGACAAGGCCCAGGCCTTGTGGGATGAATACCAGGACATCCTGGAGGAACCGGATTTCAGGACCCGCAGGCAACGTTTTTTGGCGATCAAGGGCGAATTTTTCAAACGGGTGATTGCCGTACGTGAACACCAACGAATAGACGGCATTCAACCCTTGTACCAGGCGGCGGCCATGGGCAGTGGTTCGTATGACCCGGAAACGGGGTATGTCAGGCAGACACACGGAGGCAGTGGTGGGGGATTCATTATTTAAGGCAAGGGTTGCAATATTGACCATGGTGACCAGGCCGGATTTCGCGGGCACAACCCAGGACCTCAGGCTGGCGGTCACCGGTCAGTGGAAGGACAGGGATGCGTTGCACGGGCATGGGCAGGATGGACGCAGTTTGTACAGGCTGCCACCGGTCAGGTACCTGGGTGGCAAGGAACCGCGAATCGTGGCAGTGGGCCAGGGCATAGAGCAGCTGCAGGAGATCTATCATTCCCTGGGAACGCAATTGCGGGTGCGGGGGCGTGTTTTTCGGGTCATCGCAACGGAACTGACTGAAAAGACGGTGGATTTTGGACTGGACGACACCCTTTACGAATACAAGACCGTTACGCCATGGCTGGCGCTGAACCAGGAAAAATACCACCGTTACATCCGCATGGGGGTGGCTGCTGAGCGTAGGGCCTTGCTGGAGAGCGTGTTTGTCGGCAATTTGTTGGCCCTGTCAAAGGGGCTGGGTTATACGGTGGAGGGCAGGATCATGGCGAAAATCCATCAGTGGTCCGAACAGGATGTGACCGTAAAAGACGTGCCGGTTTTGGGATTCAGGGCACGGATAACCACAAATTTCATCCTGCCCGTGGAACTGGGGATTGGCAAGCATGCGGCATTGGGATTCGGCCGTTTTAAAGTATAGGTGGTTATGCAGTTGTTTATCAGCACACGAGGGGCCTATGTGCATGTGGCAGGTGAAATCTTTGAAATCCGGTTGAAGGAAAAGAAATTCCAGTTTGCGCCCCAAAAGGTGGCCAGTATCGTGATAGTAACGGATGCGGCGATTTCCACGGAGGCGTTGCGCCTGGCTTTTCGGCACAATATAGACGTGCTGGTGTTGGACGAGTTCGGAACGCCCATGGGCAGGTTCTGGCATGCGCGTTTTGGTTCCACTGCTGCGATCAGACGTGCCCAAATCGAGGCGGCGGACAAGGATATTGGCCTGCAGTTGGCGCGGGAATGGATGGGTGAACGTTTGCGGGGGCAGGCCGAACTATTGCGAAAACTGGGGCGTGCACGCAAGGGGCAAAGTGCCACGGATCTGTTTGAAGCGGCCAAGGAAATCACAGCATTGAACAGGAAATTGAAAGGCATCCAGGGTGTGGTATCGCAGGTCAGGGGTAGTTTGATGGGTATCGAGGGTTCGGCAGCACGTATCTATTTTGGTGCCATGAGCCGCGCATTGCCCGGACAATGGCAGTTCGAGGGAAGGTCCAGGGCACCGGCAAAAGACCCGTTCAACGCGTTTTTGAACTATGCGCTGGGCGTGCTGTACGGCATCTGCGAAAAATCCATTGTTTTGGCCGGGCTGGACCCGTACGTTGGATTTTTGCACACGGACAACTACAACAAACTTGCTCTGGTATTCGACATCATCGAACCGCGCCGCGTCTGGGCGGAAGACGTGGTTTTTCACCTGTTTTCCGGCAGAAAGGCCCGTCCGGGGATGTGGGATGAAATCCCAGGGGGCTACACACTAAACCAGGAAGGCAAACAGGTGCTGTTGGAAAGATTCAATGCATACCTGGATCACGTGGTGGTTTATAGAAAACGCAAATTGAGTCGCCGCAATACCGTGTTGGCCGATTGCCATCGTACGGCGGGACTCCTGTTGGGTTACAGCAGGGAAATTGAGGCCGTGGAGGTTTAAAATGATGCTATGGGCGATCTATGACATCTCCGACAATAAAAGACGCAGCAAGGTCGCGAAACTGTGCAAGAAATACGGCTTGTACAGGGTACAATTGAGCGTTTTCCTGGGGACCATAGAACCGAACCAGTTCGACGAGTTGTACCTGGCTTCACAGCAAGTAATAGATGAGTCCACGGACCGCGTGTACCTGTTTCCCATGACGAAAAAGAGTTTCAAACAGGTAAGGACCCTGGGCAAGGCATTTGACAAAAAACTGGTCACCGACCAGGTCAGGAATTTGTTTTTATAACGGCGGACTTCATGTGCGATTATTCCGGCATTTTAATACCGGTTTCTGATGTAATGGAATACCTGTACTGCCCCCGGTTCATGTATTACGAACGAGTTTTGAAGATCCCGGAATTTCAGGAATTGCGTTTGAAGGTCCGAATTGGCAGGGAAATACACGAACAAAAGATAAAAACCCTGGGTTCGTATTTGCGCAAACGCCTGGGCGTCACGGACAAAAAAGTCAACCTCAAAGTAATATCGTCCGACCTGCACCTGATCGGTATCATTGACGAACTCCTGTTTTTTGATGATGGGACCATCGGCCCCCTGGACTACAAATTCGCGGAATGGAAAGGACATGTGCACAAGCCCTTGTACTACCAAAGCATGATTTATGCTGTCCTGGCCGAAGAATTACTGGGTTTACCTTCCAACAGGGGTTACATCGTTTACACTCGCAGTTCCAATCATGTTCAAAGGGTGGATTTTCCCGAGGATCGCCGGGAAAAAATCCGTAAAACAGTCAATAATGTCCTGGACATACTCACCAAAGGGGTGTATCCTGAGGTACGGAGTAAGGCATTGCAATGTGCGGATTGTACATACAGAAAGATTTGTTTACGATAGTTTTTTCGGGAGAAGAATTTTTTGACTGTTGGGTATAATATTGTTATAACTCCTTGGGAACACATAGGTTTTGCAGGTTCAAAACCTTGCACAGGCTCTATGACAAGTGAATATGTAGGGCAAAAAAGAAACTTGCACAACTCTTTTGAGGTCGGTCAAAGGATGATTAAATCCTTATGTTATTCAATGCGCTACGAAACAAGAGCCGTCCCAACCCCTCGATCCACCAAAACAAGGATTGAAACTGAAAGGGACATTTTAGGGCGTACTCTGTCTGGACGTCCCAACCCCTCGATCCACCAAAACAAGGATTGAAACCGGTAAAAATTCTTATAAGG
>WGCQ01000045.1 GCA_015493765.1 Deltaproteobacteria bacterium | reverse complement strand
GTCTGGGCCTTTGGAAAAATTCTTGTGCCAATCCTTTTCATAAAGCCTCCTTTCTAAGGTAAAAGACAACATATTTAAAATGTAAAGCATATTATCAAAAAAATCAAAATAAATTTTTTCCTGTCGGTTTATGGAAATTTAAAAAGAGAAAGGGATTTTTTAATTTGCATGGATGTATTTCCGGAAATGAATTCATGTCTTTGTGATTTAGGCCGTTGTGTTTGTGATTATTGATATTATGTTTGAAATTTGTATTGTTGCGTTTATGATCTGATGGATTGCGTGTTTGATTCGATCGTTTGTGTTTGTTTTGTTACTTCCCTAACATCTTTCGTGGGGGCGGGTTTAGAACCCGCCCTGTATTGAATTCGCCCATGAAGTAGGTTCCGCGGAGAACGCGCCTGGCGGGTCACGGACACGCCCCTGCGACCCGATGCCAGATCCCGTTAAATCAACACACTACAGGTGGACTGTTACGTGCAACTACCGTCCTGGCAGACGTCAGTACCACAGGATTCGGATGCCCATGTCCCGTTATTACATTTCCAGGCGTTGTATGAGTCCTTGCAATCCGGTGCATTATCACCGGAATTGTATGCTTGCGTATCGTGTGCACATTCATCCGCAGGCTCGCACCAGGCACCTCCGTTCTGGTCGTAATCCTGGGCGCAGTGATTGGAGGAACAATCAGCATCTAAGTTGCAGGCACATCCGGTGTTCGTGTTTGACCATGTATTGGGGGACGTACAGTACAAACTACCCACCTTGTCACATGTCGTTTTCGACGTAAAATCACTGCCGTTGCAATCGTACAATTTGCCGTTATAGCACAGGATTGCGCCCGAAGTGCTGCCGGAGTCGAGCATACTTCCCTGGTAACAGCATGGGAACCCTGTGCCCGGATTATCAAAGGAATCCGAGGAGCCATCGTCACCGCAACACTTGGAATTGGCTCCATTGCTAAAGTTAAGCCAATGATCGGAACATGCCTGGCAAGCCACACTGTTAGTATCAGGGTCCACTGGTGTGTCGTAACATTTACCAATATTGAGGCCACCCGATGAACACCCTCTTAAATGATAGATTTGGGAATCACACGCACTGGCACCGCAATCCTGGGTGGTCCACTGGCCGCTGCTGTCACAAACCCTGGCCGTTGAGGAGTCCTTGCAATCCGGTGCATTATCACCGGAATTGTAGGTTTGCGTATCGTGTGCACATTGACCCGCAGGCTCGCACCAGGCACCGGTACCATCGTAATCCTGGGCGCAGTGATTGGTATGGCATTCCGAGTCGGCAGTGCACCGACAATTATCGGATTTTTTGTCTGCCCAGGTGTCATTGTCGGTACAGTACAAATTCCCAATTTGCTGGCATGTGGTTTCTGTGGTAATCTGGTTACTCACCGGGATGTTTTTGTTACAGTTATACAACTGGCCGTTATAGCATAAAATGGAGTCTATCACCTGTCCTGATGTCATCATATTGCCTTTATAGCAGCATGCGAAATCTATTCCGAAGGCACTGAAGATGTCCTGGTCTCCGTCGTCACCGCAACACTTGTTAGCAGAATTTATCCAGTTAAAATCGCATGCACTGCAATATGACGAATCCTTGTCCGGGTCTTGCCAGATACCATAACTATCACAGTACGATTTTTTGCCCGCAGTGCCGAACACGTAACAATGACCGCTGGCCCGGCATGCACCCGTATGGTCCACGCAATCCGTGCCGGATGTACAGCACGCCTCAGTGTCGGTTCCACAGTCACCGTTTGCACTCTGGTCAGTACAGGTCGCATAATACTCACCTGCATCGTCGCCGCAGCATTTAGTGGGCGATACATCCCCACCTATATTCCAATGCTGGCCGCAGCCCGTGCAGTAGGTCCGGCCACTGTCCGGGTCAAATGATTGTGTTGTACACTGGGCATTGCTGCAACCATTTTCGATATACTTGCACCCGGGACATGACCCGCTGCACTGGTTTGTACCGCAACTTTTTTTGAACTGACTTGAGCCTTTTTTGCAGTAACCCATGCCATTTTGGCTCGTACAGGAGTAGGACTGATGATAAATGCTATTGCCAACGCAAAGGTCGTGGCCCAGTTCCGCGTCACAATCAATGGTGTTTGATGTAACCCCACTTCCATCCGCGCCGTATTCCGTCAACTGGTTACCGCTGCATGAATCCAGGTATTGCGTACCCACGCACGCCCCGTTCTGGCATTGCGTATAGTCCGTTACAGCACCCGGGGTTGTGTAGTCATCGGGTCCGCCGTCGGTTTCCGTGCTCTCCACTTTCAGGCAATCTTTTACGATGTCACCGTACTTGTACGTACACGTATTGCTGTCCTGCTGGACGTAATAATCCTTGTATGCAGCCACGTGAGTCATGTCGGAACATACGGCACTGCATTTATCCTGTGCATCACAACTCCTGGTGCCGCAATTTTTGGTGGTGTATTCACACCTACCATCCGAGTCCACGTAATAGTCGCGCTGAATGCCCTTATATGTCTCCGGGCCGCATCCTGGCGTATTCCCACCACCATACCATCCGTCCTTGGCATCACAGGATTTGTGGCCGGTTACGCTATACGTGCACTTGGCATTGGAACACGTGTAATCCCTGTATTCCGCAGTGCCGTCATTGAGGTGATTGCATCCGTCATTATACTTGTCACCATAGTTGTACCAGCCGTCCCCGCGGTTACCCGCGGTATTGCCACTGGTATTACAATCCGTGCATGCCCCGGCCCAGTCGCATTTGCCGGCACCGTCGCAGAATCCCTTGCAAATATAGTCACCGCCGCTGCCGTATCCAATGCCGTTCTCCGTGGATGAACATTTTGGTGTTGAATTGCACTGTGTACGGTGGTCCGCATAGTTCACCTTGCATTTACCCTTATTACAGTAATGGTCGATACATACCGTATCAGTACCGCATGATGCCGATTTCCACTGGCCGTTTACGCATTTCGCCCTGGAGCCGTTGTCCATGCATGCACTGGAAAAATCCCCGTCTTTATAGATTTTTGCATCATGCACGCATTCATCCGCGCCGGCGCACCACTGGCCCGTACCGTCATGGTCGGCCTTGCAATGGCCGGACAGGCACTGGCCATCGGAATTACACGGTTGCAAATTTTTCAGTTTGCAGTCACCGTTCGCATTGCACTGCCTGGTATCGTCGCAGGTCCCCGGGTCCTCGGCGTTTTGTACAGTCGCGCAATGACCGAGGTTACCCGCGATATTACACGCCTTGCACGTGTCCTGGCACTTGTTTTCACAGCACACCCCGTCCACGCAAAGGCCACTGGCACAGGCCTTGCTGTCGTTGTTCAGCCTGGCGCAGTTTTCCCCCAGGGCCATATCCGGCTGGCATGTCTGTTTCGTGGGTGAATTTTCATCCGTATCGCAGAAATGGTCTTCCATGCAGTCGGAATCACCGGAACACCCGATCAGGCACTGGCCGTCAGGACCGCACAAAAAACCGTTACAAGCGTCCTGTTTCTCTGGTATGGAGCGGTCCTGCTGATGCTTGCAACTACCGCTCGCGCAGCTCTGGCAGGGGCCGTTACAAGGCGTGCCACAGCAAAAGCCTTCATCCGTACATATCCCTGAATGGCACTCCTCGTTCCTGGCACACTCGTGCGGTGGCAGGTATTTTTTCATGCAGTGCTGGCCGTCGCAGAAGAAATCCGGCGGACAGTCGTTATCCTGGGTACATGTACCGCACTGGTTTACCGTTGCCAGGTCCGTTTCGCAGCCGTTTACAGGGTCGCCGTCGCAATCGCCATAGCCGGTACTACAGATGGGCACACAGACCTTGTTTATGCAGGACGTGGTCCCATGGTCATTCACACAATGAATGTGGCATTTGCCGCAATTGTACACATCCGTGTTCAGGTTGAAGTCCTCGTCCGTCTGGCCGTCGCAGTCGTCGTCCTTGTCATTGCAATATAACGTATCGGTTGTCTTTTCGGGTCCGCCCTTGTATTCACTGCCGTTTTCACCCACGGAACATACGACCGTGTCCTTGTCCAGGCATTCAACCTTTCCGGTGAAATTCGAACACACACCCAGGCCGGAACAGGACTGGCCCACGGCAATCCCCTGGCAGTCCTCACCGTGGCAGCTCTCACCAGTGTCCGGCTCGTACTTGAAATCCTCGTCCACTTTTCCGTCACAGTCGTTGTCCAGGCCGTCACATTTTTCCGTTTTGGGACCAGTGGCATCCAGGCACTCCAACTTGGGCTCCGAGCCAGCCTCGTGCGTACATACCAGCGTACCGGGTACGCACACGTCCTTTTCGTACGTGACCTTACCCCAGGGATGGCATGCCGTACCTCCGCCCGGGTTGCCGTCATCCACAATACCGTTACAGTTGTCGTCCTTGCCGTCGCATTGTTCTTTTGCATTCGGATGGATGTTCGGGTCATTATCGTCGCAGTCCGCTGGCGGTGCATAGCCGTCATGGTCCTTGTCAACGATGCCCTTGCACGGCAGGTCACCGCCGCGACAGTCCTGGTCCACCCCGTCACCGCATTTTTCGGGCGCACCCTGGTGGATCGTGGGGTCGTTATCGTTACAATCCGTATCCGGACCCGCGGGATACCCATCCCCGTCCTGGTCGTCCTCGGCACACCAATGGACCTTGCCGTCGCAGTTCCAGTCACACTGGCAGGGCACATCATTTTCGCCGCGGTTTTGGTTTTGCAAGGACAGCGGGCAGCAAGGCTCCGGCATCTTGTGCCTGATCTTTTGCTTGATGTCACCGTTATTGTCCGTGACATCATAATCAGGGAAGACCTCTGAGTGGTATTCAGCGTATTTCCCGCATTTGCCGCAATGGCCCTCTTCAAATTCGTTGGGCACACCGTCGCCGTCCACATCGTGGGATGTCGTTCCACCGCACCCCTCGGCTGCGCTGTCCGTCTGGCCGTTGCAGTTATCGTCCAGGCCATTGTCGCAAATTTCCTGGTCCTTGGCCTTGTATGCAGTGCTGCACACCGCTTTCCTGGTTTTTGCATCGCACTTTACCGTACCGCCCGCACAGATACCCAGGCCACAGATTTCGCCCTTTGCCTTTCCGTTTTCCGTGATCGTGTTCGGACCCGGTTCATCCGTCTGGCCGTTGCAATTGTCGTCCTTGTCGTTGCACCATTCCGTTGCACCTGGATGTATGGCCTTGTCCGAAGGGGCACAGTCCCGGAATTTGGCCAGATTCATGCAGGTCACCGTGTTTTCCTGGCCGCCACCGGGCATACATACCGCTGGAATACAGTCCGGCCACCCGTCCTGGTCCTGGTCCTTGCAATTTATCGTTGTACCGGAACAATTTGCGTCCTTTACGGAGCCGGGAATATTTTTGGAATAGCAGTTCGTGCACTCGTCCACATACACGAAAGGCGATACATCAGGATTATTGTCGTCGCAATCCACGGGTTCGTCCGGCTGCGTCTTGCATTCGGGCCGGTCAGCCACAACACCGTCGCCGTCCCGGTCGCAATCGGATTTTCCGCGTAATACCACGGTAACACCGCTGTTTTTCAACTCGAATTCCCGGACTCCGGCGGCCAGCATACTGTCCGAGTCGTCCAAGGCCTCCACCCGGACCCACGCCTTACCGGCGGTCTTTTGTTGTAATTCGACCTTTAGCACCCATGGCTTGTCACCAAGGCCCTTGGGTGTTGCAAAGCGCAGTCCTGACACGGTTTTTGGTTGGATTTCGACCTTTTTGCCGTTTTTACGCAGAAAACTGACGGCCAGCGTACGTACATCAGCCTTTTTCCACGTGCCTGCGCTTTTTACACTGACGTAAAGCGCGTCATAATTGGTCCCCTTTCCACAGGCCAGAAACAGGACGAGTATTACAGACATTAATGCGATAAGTTTTTTCATCCAATCACCCCATAATCAAATAAATTTTATGATAAAATGACTTGAAGTGCAATCGAAAATCCGATTCACCCCCGGATACCCGGACACAATGTCTATTTTACCCCAGGTGATGGCATGCGATCACTACTTGATGCATCGTGTTGGGAACCCGTCGTGTCCGTTTGAATATCCGTTATGATTACGTCATGCGGTGGGCTGCACCAGTGTATCCGCTGATCGCATGTCTGGCCGGCAGGGCAGTCGGTGTCCTTGTTGCATCGAAACACGGTCTTGTCCCAACTGATACAGGACACGGCCAACAACAACACTAAAAGCACGCCGGCCCACAAGGCACGTGTGAGCAGTCTTTTTACCATTCCCCTTACCATTGCGTGTACACACTCAGCACACCGCCTTTTCGCGTGGGTGCCAGGCCTATGCCCAGCGGGTGCCTGTCATGCCCCACGAAAAAACTGGTGATCACCGCTATTGCCCCGGCCCCGTAAAACCCGTATGCGGCATAGTATTTCCACTTCACACTGTGTTTCAGGCCAATGTACCTGGGATACGTCATGTTTAGCACGTCCGCACTGCGGTACTGTTCATAACCCCACAGTTGGAACAGCAGGCCGGCACCCATTATACCGAGCCCGGTCCAAAACAGGATTGACTTTACTTTGGGTATTTTTTTGGGGCGATGGGCATTCCCGCTGACCGCAGCAAAGGCCTTTATGCGTTTTTGCAGGGTGACGATCCTGGCCCGTGCATCATCTTTGTCAGCCTGTGTCTGCGCGTATTTCAGGTATTCCTCGAAGAATTTCAATGCCTTCTGGTCATCGCCCATTTGTTCGTAGCATACGCCCATGTCCCGGAGCACCCGTGGCAGGACCAGTGCTGGCGGTTTGAATTGCGAGTATGCCTGGGTGAACATCTTTAGTGCATCCTTGTACATCTTTGCATCCAGCAATACCCTGCCTGCCTGTGCCAGTTTTTCCAGCCTGGTTCGCGTGGAGACCCGGTCCCTGGCATGGGCCGGCAAGCCCCAGGCAACGCAAACGACCACGGCAAGAATGGCGATTTTTTTCATGTTCATATTATTGTATCGGCGTGGCTCCGGCCGCCTGTGGCAACCCCCCTTGTGCCGGCTGCATGTTTTGTGTTGTTACCGTGGACTCAACAGGTCGCTCCAGGGGGGGCGTCAGGTCCGGTACCTGCACGCCCGCCTGGCGCATCTTTTGCCTGATTACCTGCAAGTCCTTGGGAACCGGCGGCTTTTGCGGGTTGTCGATGTCCGCGGAACCGACAGTGCTCATGTGCCCCTGGATCCCATACCCCGATGGTCTGGCCATGCGCTTGTTTTCGTTATTTAACAGTGTGTTAAATGCCTTTTCCAGGTCCGCATCCTTTGTCTTTGCAATCAAGGCCCTCAGCCTGGCCAGCCTGGCCCTGCGCATCTGCGGGGATTCCGAGTAAGTACGATCAGCCAGGTGCTCCCGGTTCATTAAAATATATGCCTGTTTCAGGATTTCCGCCTTTTGTTGCGGGGAAAGTGCAGGCTTTTGCGTCTCAGCCACGCCTTGCCCGGCCTGGGCATTTTGTTTACCGCGCATGGCAACCTTTGTGCCGCCCCTTTGCAGCACCCGTCCATCCTCGGTAACGAGTCGGACACTGGACGGCACGGCCACTTGAATCCCCGGGTTCCCGGGTTCTGCTTGTGTCGCGACTCGCGCCTTCTTTTGCTGCGGCAGTTTCTTTTGCACGGGCTTTTGTCCGCCTTCAACGATGTACCTGGCCTGTGGGTACTGCCGGACCAGGCTTGCTTTACAGTACGCCAGGCCTTTGGATGCCGGGATCTTCGCAGCCGAATTTGCAATCTTATTACATGTGTCACCGGCAATCCGTAACCGATCACAACGGTGCATGATGTAGGAATAACAGGTGAGGTTGAAACTGGCACCGGACGGGACGCCGCCGACCGTCAGTTTCAGCCCCTGCGGCGTAGTGGTTTCGAAATCAGTTGTAGTCGCCTGTTGTTTTGATACGGCATGTTTTGCCTTTACCGGCTTTGTCCCTGCACCGGGGGCCACGGGTACCCGGAATTCCATGGCATTGAATTTTGGACGGTTTATGTACAATGCAGCCATGGCCACCAATACGCCGGCAACCATCAATACCCCCAGTGCCACACCGATGTAATAACTTGGGGAACCACGCCTGAACAGGCGTTTTTTTCTGGGTCTTTTACGAGCAGGCATCCGCTGCCTCCTTTGCATTATGCCAAGTATATTATAAAACAAACCATCCAGTATCGAAAGTAAATGACCTACTCCCATTTTGACGACTTCGATCATCGAATTAGTTCGATAATTTGGGATAAGTTTGGGAATTATTGATAATAATACTTTCAAAAAAATATTAAAACTGGCATAATGTTAGCATGTGGGGGAAACGTACAAAAATCCTTGGAATTTCGCGGGAGACTCTGACAATAGAAACCATGTTTGAACCGTCTCGTAAGGAATCTTTTCTGCCTGCTGAGAAGATTTTGAAAAAGGCCCTGGCGGGCACACCTGACATGGTATTGTTGAGTGGCAGGACCCCGGTGAGACACCCGGAAATCATCAAGATATTAAGGGGGTTAAAGGCGGTTGGGATCCAGGCAGGTCTTATCTGTGGCGGCGTGTCGTTTTCAGACGCGGGGACCGTCAGCAAACTGAAGTCTGCCGGTTTGGACCTGGCAGTTGTAGTGCTCCCGGGATTTTCAGGCCTGGGATACGAGGAAATTTGCGGTCGGGACCTTTGGCCCCCCGTAAGGCAGGGTTTGAGTAACCTGGTTGAACAGGGTATAGACCTGGTATTGGACATCCCCGTATTCATGCCGAATCTTGCCTTGCTGGGGGAATTAAAAAAATTGTGCATGGATTTGAATACTCCGCTTGTAAGGTTTTTCTATCCCAGGATCGACCAGGCAAGGACACCTCAACGCTATCCCCGCCTGACACTGGTGGCAAGGGCGGTAAGGACATTTGCGGCTCACTACGAAGGCCGGGTTTGTGTACGCGGTGTCCCAGCCTGTTTCCCGGTTGGCCGGGCGCATAGATTCCAGGATGAGGATGATAATTTTTTCCCCTGGGAAAACGGAACGCAAAAACTTGCAGCATGTACGGAGTGCCTGGACTTTTCCACGTGCCGCGGTATTCCTGATGGCTACCTGGAATTGCATGGGGTGCCCTACAGTGGTCCGCTGGTGAAGCCAGTATCCAGTTCATTTGATTTTATCGAGACCGATCAACGACTTGCCGGTAGTCCCGTGCCTGGGACCGCCTGTTTTGCCGTGTCAGGCATTCCAAAGGGCTACGTGCCGGAAAGGTGTGTTTTCATCAAGGAATCAAGTGCCGCGTCCAAACAAAACTGGCGCTTGTACCACACGGACAGCAGGGATTTTGCCACGAAACAGATAGTGGACATCACAAAGCATAACGGTCAACTATACCTGGATGCGTCCCATGGGCCGACGGTTACGGATTTCGCCCGTGAATTGCAACGCCTGAAACTGCACGAGGCGTGCAGGCATTGCGAGTTACTGAGCACTTGTCCGGGCTGCTTTATGCCTGCAACTTCACCGGCATTTCACGAGGAAAGCCAGGTAATTGCCGACCTGATATCCCGATTGCATGGGCGGGTACTGGATGTGGGGGCTGGTGAGGGCTATTACCGGGAAACGATCAAAACCCTGCTGAAGGCAGGCCGGATAGAATATCATGCCTTGGACCCTGAGGATACGTCGTTGCAAAGCCTCTTGCAGGCGCTTCCACAGGTCAGGGTGTATTCGGGCATGATAGAAAACGCCAAACTGCCCGTAGCCGGATTTGATCACGTTATTGCAATCCGCAGCATCAACCATTTCAGGAGTTTGCACCATGCTTTCAATAACATCGAACGGATATTAAAGGGGGGCGGGACCCTGCTTGTAACGGATGGATTGGCCCTGCCCCTGGCACGTACCAGGGACAAGGTGCTCCAGGCGCGAAGCCTTGCACCAGGTGGTTTCCAGCACCACAGAAATTTTTCTTCCCACCAGTTCATCAAGTTCCTTTCCGCGTATCCTTTTGAAGTTATCTTCCACAGGCCGGTGGGGCCTGAAACGTCGAATGAATGGGTGGTCCTGGCACGAAAAACAGGTAAATAAACATGGATTCAGGAAAACGGATGCATCAACCCAAATTACCTCACTAAATTCGGAAGAATCGATTTTTTTTAACTTATGCATGAGGGCGTGTATAATAGAAAAGAGAAATTGGGAATGCCATGAAACAAATTGGTGCATTGATTTTAGCCGTTTTCCTCGCCGGGTGTGCATCCGGCAACAATACGCAGATGCTGAAGGTCCAGTTGGACGAGGTTACCCACAGGGTAAGGGACCTGGAGGCCACGAACACGACGATTCAGACCCGGCTCAAGCACCTTGAGACACGGATTACGCTGTTGCAGGACCGGT